>NZ_JAIUHI010000008.1:0-279797 GCF_020165035.1 Mesorhizobium sp. CA6
GCCCTCTACATGGCAGCCCTCACTGCCATTCGAACCTGTGAGCGCTTCAAGACCTTCTACACCGCACTTGCTGCCCGGTCGGGCTCCAAGAAGCTCGCTATCATCGCCGTCGCAAGGAAGCTCCTGGTCGTCCTCAACGCTATCATTCGCGACAAAACCGCATTCGCGTGAACACAGTTGCCATTCCGTTACATCGACGCGTTGCAACGGTTCAGAATTCTGCTCCGTTTGCACACTTCGCCGGGGTCTCGGCATGGATCCTCGGGTCAAGCCCGAGGATGACGACCGCGCGGGGCCGAGGCATGAGCGCCCTCTCCTTCTCCCCTTGTGGGAGAAGGTGGATCGGCGCGCAGCGCCGAGACGGATGAGGGGTGTTCCAGCGGAGTGAGAGGCTGGCGATCTTGCTGCGGCGCCCCCAACCGGCAAGGTGTCCATCAAGCTGGAACACCCCTCATCCGGCCGCTTCGCGGCCACCTTCTCCCCCAGGGGGAGAAGGAGAAGAGCGCTCAATCCTTGAACGCGATCCCGTATTTCGCCGCCTGTTCCTTCGGCATATCCGCCAGCGCCTGGCGCACCGTGTAGCCGCCATAGACGTCGCCGCCATTGCGGATCATCCAGTCCTCGACGTCGGCCTCGGCCACCGTCATGCGGTCGCCCATCTTGTACTGGTTGCCATTAACCGGCTTGTCGGCCAGCAGGCCGACGAAGCGGCCGTCGCTGAAAGCCACAAGCTGCATCCAGATATGCTCGGTGGCACCGTTCTGGGTCAGCGGAAATTTCACGGTGTAGGTACCAGGCGTGCGTGCGGCTATCAGTTCATGGAAGCGCGGCAGCGTCGAATGGCCCTTGGCCTTGGCGCCCTGCATCGCCGCGTCGGTGGTGGAATAGGCGACCACATTGTCCTTGGGCTCGCTGCCCCGCATGTGCGAATTGAAAAATCCGTAGCCGACGGCGGCTACCAAAGCGGCAGTAACAATCAGTTTGCGCATCGAAACCTTCTCCGAAATGCGATCACGGACACGTTACCGGAAGCCCGTTGCCGCACCTCTAAGAGACAGGGTGAGCGCATGGTTAGCGAAATGCCGAAATTGCCATCGACCTCACCGGCCGACGCCCGCGCGTGAGGCGCCGATGCTTCCCCTCCTCCCCTTATGGACCTGTTGCGCAGTTAGCAAGGACAGGCTCGCGGAGCGATTTGGTCGCGAGGCCTCGCTCCGTTTTGGCTTTTGGGGTGGAATTGAGGGTGGCGGTGTGGCCTCAGGCCGGATGCTGGACGCACCTATCCTGTGATGGCGGCCCATCGGCGCATGTTGAAGGCGATTGCAGCCATCGTCACTTGAGCTGCGGCCTTGGCCAATCCGACATAGCGGATCGTCGTCAGCTTCATGCGGTTCTTGAGCGTGGCGAAGGTGGTCTCCACCGCTGCCCGCCGTCTCGCGATCAGGCGGTTGTAGCGCTTGAGCCGCGGCGGCAGTTCGGGATGGTGCTTGTTGGGGCGGCGGGCAATGCGCGGCTTGCGGCCCTCAGCCTTGAGCCTGGCCCGGCGGGCATGCGTGTCATAGGCGGCATCCGCCCACACCGCCTTCTCGTCGCCGCGCACCAACTCATCGGCCATCACCGTGTCGTTGACGTTGGCCGGTGTGGTGATCACCGTGCGGATCAGGCCAGAGCCCTCGTCCACCCCGACATGGGCCTTGTAGCCGAAGGTGAAGTCGCCCTTACCCCGTCTTACGCCACGGGCATCGGCGTCCTTCGAGGGCCGCTCGGCTGTCGGCGGCGCCGAGACTGCATCGATCAGCGTGGCGTCTAGCATCGTGCCGCGCTTCAGGATCAGGCCCGCCTTCTCCAACTGCCGGTCCAGTTCGCCAAACAGCTTCTCCATCAGTCCTTCGCCAACAAGCAAGTTGCGAAAGCGCGACAGCACCGTGTGATCGGGAATGCTCTCCTCAAGCCCAAGCCCGGCAAAGCGCCGGAATGACAACCGATCGCCGAGCGCTTCCTCGAGCCGCGATCTGATAGCCCATAGAGCGACTGCAGCAGCAGCGCTTTGAAGAGCAACAACGGCGGCCAGGCTGCGCGTCCCGGCCCGCCGTCGCGCAGCGGGTTGAGCAGCTTCTCGAAGCGATACCACTTCACCAGACCGGACAGTCGGTCGAGCGGCGAGGATCCACCTGCAAGCTTCTGGCCCAGAAATGCTTCCGCCAGGCTCAACTGCCCCGTCTGCTTCACCGCCATTGCGATTCCCTCCGAGCTTCCTTCTCAGAGAATCACAACCAGCCAATTACGCAACAGGCCCCTTATGGGAGAATGCGGATCGGCGCGCAGCGCCGAGACGGATGAGGGGGGTTCCAGCGGAGTGAGATGCTGGCGATCATCAGTCGTTTGCGAAGGTCTGCATCAAGCTGGAGCACCCCTCATCCGGCCGCTTCGCGGCCACCTTCTCCCGCAAGGGGAGAAGGGAAAACTCCGCCTCAATCCGCGTCGGCCACCATCTGCCCGCCGCCCAGCCAGGCGCGCCATTGGCGCTCGTCGCCATGGAAGACGTTGAGGTCGATGCGGCCGCTGACGCCATGCGACAGGCCGGAGCCGGAATACTGCCAGAACAGCCATCTGCGGCCCGGATAAACCTTTGACGGATGCGCGGCCACGGCGCGCAGCCAGAACGGGTAGTCCTGGAAGGCGCCGCGCAGGTTGTCGCGATAGAAGTCGGGGCTGGTGTAGATGATGGGCCGCTGGCCGTAGTGGCGCTCCAGCCTGTCCATGAACACCTGCATCTTCTCCAGCACCTTTTCACGCGAAGGCCGCCGCTTGCAGGAGGACTCGCCGTTCCACTCGACGTCGATAACCGGCGGCAGCGCGCCGTCGACCTTCGGCACGTTGCGGATGAACCAGTCGGCCTGCTCGCCGGCGGTGCGGCACCAGTAGAAGAAATGATAGGCGCCGCGCTTCAGCCCGGCGGCATCCGCGTTGCGCCAATTCTTCATGAACATCGGGTCGAGATGATCGCCGCCGTCGGTCGCCTTGATATAGGCGAAGTTGGCGCCCTGGGCGCGCAGCTTTCCCCAGTTGATGTTGCCCTGCCAGCGCGAGACGTCGACGCCGTGAACGGCAAGGTGGCGCGGTGAGGAGCGGCCGAAATTGATCGGCTTGGCGTCGCGGAACGCATAGCGGGTGACCGGACCGGCGAGCATCGCGGGCGCGGCGCGCGACAGCCGCTTCGGCGGCGAGACGAGTGCTGCCTCCTGCACCGGCAGCTCGACGCTGTCCGGCAGATCGGCCGCCGGGAAGTTCACCGTCTCCTCCTCGGCCAGACCGAAGGGGCGCGAATTCTCGTCGCCGGGGCCTGCGTTATCCTCGTCGAGCAACGGCGCCGGCGGCTTGATGCGCGCGGCACCCGACATCGATGCGGTCTCGACGGTTCTTTCGGTGACGGCTGTCCTCGCGCCCTTCGACACCGGCGCGCTTGGCCGCACGACCGAGCTCGTCGTCTCGTTGGACGGCATCTGCAAGGCATCGACACCGGAGGTGGACGAGCAGCCGGCGAGGCAAAGCGATGCGAGCACGAAACTGACGACACCAAAAATCCGCATCTTGACCTGTACGCAAAACAAAACAGACCGAAGGCAGGAACAGCGCCGCCGGAAACGCCATTCCTAATGAGAAATTACCAACAAAGTTTGAATCAAAATTTACTTTTGGCGCGAGCGGATGATTCGGGATGGCGCCGAAGCGAGCTTCTTGGCTAGCGCCTGAACACGCCGATCATCGGCCCTAGATTCCAGAAATCGTCGTTGCGGCCGATCCCGGGCGCATAGAGACTCGAGATCGAGCCATCGAGGAAGAGCGCGTTCGGGCAGCCGAGCCGGTCGCGGAATAGCCGCGCGAATTCATGGAAGGTCACGACATCGTTCGAGATCGCGAAGACCGCAACCCCGTCGGCGCGCACGCCGACACCATCGCGGATCTTGCGCGACGTGCCGTCGTAACGGAATTTCGGATGCAGCTTGCCGCCGATGACCAGCATCGGCCCGGACTGCGTGGCATAGTCGACGCGCGGCGGGCGCTTGAGATAATCCCTGGTCGCGCGAACCCCGGCCTTGCCGGCGCTGATATAGAAGATGCCGTTGGGCTGCATGGAGAAATTGCCGGTGCCCGATCCGGTCTTCGCCGGCGTGAACTGCTCGCCGCGCTCGACATAGAGGCCGACCGGCGCGAGGTTCGGATGATACATGCCGGCATTGATGCCGAAGAGCATGGTGCGCCCCGTCGCCTGCTGCGCGCTTCGCAGATTGTGCAGCGATCGGTAGAGATCGCCGTCCTTGTTCTTCCAGAACAGCTCGATGGAAAAATGCTTCGGATCGGCTTCGCAGACCAGATAGGTCGCGCTCTCAAAAACCTGGTTGCGGCAGGGCGGCAGCGCCGCCAGCCATTGGCCGAGGCTCATGCCGGCGCCAATTGCCGCCGGCGCCGCCGATTTCACCAGCGTCGCCAGCAACGGCAGGGATTGCAGCAGAGTCCCAAGATCCATCAGCGCACCCGGGCGTCGGCGTCGATATGACGGATTGAGCGAAGACCTCTAGACAAGCCATCCCGTCGCTACGCCGATCAGCAGCACCACGCCGAGCAGACCGCGATAGATGACGAACGGCCAGGCGGAGAAGCGCTCGAGCACGCGCATCAGCCCCCAGATCGCGAAGAAAGCCGAGATCGAGGCAACGACAAGGCCGACGGCCAGGATCGACCAGCCATGCGCATCGAGATGCACCTTGTGCAGTTCATAGAGCTCCTTGAGGCCGGCCAGCGCGATGGCCGGCAGGCCGAGCAGGAAGGACAGGCGCGCCGCCTCCGGCCGGGCGAAGCCCAGCCCCATCGCCGCCGTCAACGTCGAGCCCGAGCGCGAGACGCCGGGAATAAGCGCGCCGACCTGGGCGACGCCCACCAGCAGCGCGTCGAGGATCGATGCCTGGCGCAGCACGAGCTTGTGGCTGGCGAAAATTTCGGCCAGCGCCAGAAGGATCGCCATGGCGATGCAGGCCCAGCCGATGACGGCGAGCCCCCGCAGCGGCGAGCTGCAGGCGTTGAGCACGCCGGAAAGCGCGAGGCCCACAATGACGATCGGGACGGTGGCAAGCACGATGCTGATCGCCAGGCGGAAATAGCGGTCGCCGAAATCGCGCCTCGAGATCGCCGCAACCGAACCGAACAGGACGTCCCTGACATCGTTCCAGAAATAGCTGACCACCGCCGCCAGCGCCGCCAGTTGCATGGCGGCAGAGAAGGCCGAGCCGGGATCCTGCCAGCCGAGCAAGGCCGGCACGATGCGCATATGCGCGGTCGAGGAGATCGGCAGCAATTCGGTGATGCCTTGCACGATGCCGAGAAATGCCACCTTGGCATAACCCAGGCCGACAAAGCCGGTATCCAGTCCTTGCGTGCAGACGTCGGTCATCCCGGTCCTTTCCCCGTGCCCCAATCGTTCTTGGGGGCAAAAAGTGAATCGTCATTCGAAAAGCCTGGAGGACAGGCTTAGCCTCACGATAGCGTGATTCCAACTCACGGATTTGTAAGGTGCCGCTAATCCTGCTTGACAATGGCCGCCTCCACATTATCATCCGCTAATCTTACACTGTAAGGCAATTGGAGGAGCATCACCATGTCGACAGCCGCCCTCTCGGAATTGGAGCCGGTCACGCCGCCGGAAACGCATGCTGCAGAAATCACGATCGAGGAGGTGTCGCGTGATACCAGCCGCGCCATCGAGCGCGCCGAAGTCGCTGCCTGGCTCGACCTCTACGAGGCGGCGCCCGCGGATTTCGCGGCCCGGCAAGGGCTGACGATTGACAAGGACGGCGATCTTGTCTGGACCACCTGCACGACGATCCCGTTCATTCATTTCAACTGCGTGAAGAATATCGGCGTCGACGGGCCGGCGACGGAAGAACAGGTCGACGCGCTGCTCGCGCACTACCGCGCGGCCGGCGTCATGCGGCCTTGGTTCTATACCAACCCGCATACCGAGCCGTCGCGGCTGAGATGCTGGCTGGAAGCGCGCGGGATGCAGCAGCAAGGCGGCTGGGAGCGCATCTATCGCGACGCGGCGCCCCTGCCGGACGAACCGCTTTTCCCGAGCGACCCGCTGATCCCGGTTGACGATCTGGTGATCGAGGAGGTCACGCCCAGGACAGCTTCGGAATGGGCATCTTTCATCGATGCCAAATACAGGCTCCCCACCTCGCCCTGGCTGATGGCGCTTGTCGATCGCAAGGGCTGGCATCATTACATGCTGAAACGCAGGGGCGCGGTCGCCGCCGTGCGCTCGCTCTTCATCTCAGACGGGGCCGCCTGGAGCGGCATCGACGCGCCGGTGCCGGGCATCATGGCGCCGAGCTTCGATCTTGACGCCATGCTTGGCGAAAGGCTGGTCCGCGACGGCATAGCCGCCGGCGCGAAGCTGTTTGTCGCCGATATCGAGGCGCCGCGCCCCGACCGCGACGAGGCGGCCTATCGCAACTACGACCGGCTCGGCTTCAAGCTCGCCTATTTGCGTAGCCATTACAGTTACTTGCCCGCGAATTCGAGCTGACCAATTTCCCTGGAGTTGCCTCAGCGGTACAACCACTGCTTCAGGCAGCTTCTTGCCACCACATGCGCCGGCGGCACCGAAGCCTGATCGATGCGGGAATCATCGCTCGCCCTGTCGCGAGCCTTTTCCAGAAGCAGGCGAAGCTCGGCCGGGCGCACGCGGTCGCGCGCCATCACGAGTTGGACCATCGGGTCGTTCAAAAGCTCGTCCAGGGTGTTGATGCTCTCGCTCATCCGTCGCCTCCTCGATGCCTTCCCGCATGGCGCTAGATAGGCAGCCAAAGATGGCCCGCCAATGACGCTTTGCCGGCTATGTCGTGAATCGAAGATGAATTTTTTGTGCAGGCATTCTTCCTTCTCCCCTTGTGGGAGAAGGTGGATCGGCGCGAAAGCGCCGAGACGGATGAGGGGTGTTCCAGCGGAGTGAGACGCTGGTATTCTCTGGAACACCCCTCATCCGACCGAGCTTCGCTCGGCCACCTTCTCCCACAAGGGGAGAAGGAAGAAGCTACGCTGGCGGCGCGCCTTCATATTGCGGCAGGCCATCGTCGAGCATCACCCAGGGCTGCTTCGACGCGGTCCAGAAATGCATGTCGGGCTTGAACAGCGACGGGTCGTCGAGCGAGCCGGAGGTGATGCCGAGAATGCCCCTGGAATCACGGCGTGAGAACAAAGTCGTGCCGCAAACCGGACAGAAGCCGCGCTTGAGGTCTGGCGTGGAATTGATCGTCGCCACCGGTCCTTCGATGGTCACGTCGTCGATGCGGAACAGAAGCCGAGCATTGAAGGCGGCGCCGATCGCTCTCTGACAGATGCGGCAATGGCAGACGCGTTCGTTGATCGGCTCGGCCTCGGCCCTGTAGCGCACCGCGCCGCATAGGCACCCGCCTTCATATTTTGCCATGGTAAGCTTCCTGTTCCTGGAGTAGCGGCACGCTTTAACTGCAGGCACGACAGCGTCAATCAAAAAGCGTTGATGGAACGCGATCGCTAACGGTGATAGGTCCCGCCCCCTAACGAGAAATCAGTGGCGCTTGGCCTGCACGAGATACGCGTCGATCACGGTCTCGCCGAGCCATTTCGCGGCTTCGAGCCTATGCAGCCCCTCGACCAGAATGTGGCGCTTGCCGTCGTGCCGCACCTGTATCGGCGTCTTCATGCCGTTTTCGAGAATATCCTCGGCGAGATGGCGCACCGTCTCGGGATGCAGCGTCTTGCGCCGCGCCGTCGGCACGTAGATGTCGTCGACCTTGACCTTTTGCACACGCAGCATGTCGGCTCCTCGGCGAGAATGTCGCCTCAGCATGAATAGTTGGTTTGCCGGCGGCGGCCAAGCGCAAGCGCGCTGGCCCGATGGTTTCCATTTGACGCTTGGCCGGCCAACGGTCTCAATGACGGCCTCGTGATCTCAGGTGTTCCTTGACGCAACTGCCCAGTGAATTCCCCGATTTCGGGCTCACGCCCGAGCAGCGCCGCGAGGCGGTGCGCGGCCATTATTACGAATGGCCGGGAATGGATGGCTCGAGCGGCGAGATTTGGGCCTACAGCGACCGGTTTTCCTATCGCCCCGGCGAGACGGTAACGCTCTTCGTCAGCGCGTCGGCGCCGCAATTCAGCCTTGCCGTCATCCGCGACGGCGAGAGCGAAACAAAAGTCTTCGAGGGAGCGGGGCTGTCGGCGCGCTGGCAAGATACGCCCGACCAATGCTCTGTAGACGGCTGCGGCTGGGAGGCCTCGTTCGAATTCCGCGTCGGCGACGACTGGCCGTCCGGCGCCTACCGCGTGACGCTCTCGGCCGAAGGCCGCCACGGGACGCCGATCCACAGCCATCATCTCTTCATCGTCACACCCCTGCCCGGCCGCAAGCCCGGCCGCCTGCTGCAGGTCGCCGCGACTGGCACCTGGCTCGCCTACAACACGTGGGGCGGCTCGAACCACTATCAGGGCATCACCGGTCCGAACCGCGATCAGTACGCGACGACGGTGTCGACGCAGCGCCCTTGGTGCCGCGGCTTCGTGGTGCTGCCCAAGGATGCGCCGCGCGTGCCGCTGGAAGTCGCGGTGCCGCCGAAGACCGTGCCACGCTATCCGCATATGGAATGGGCTTTCGCCACGGGACATTCGAAGAAATACGCCTCTTCGGGCTGGGCGAGCTATGACAGCCATTTCTTCCGCTTCGCCGAGCGCGCCGGCTATCAGGTCGATCTCGCCAGCCAGCACGAGCTCCATTTCTCGCCCGAAATCCTCGACGGCTACGACTGCGTCGTCTTCGTCGGCCACGACGAATACTGGACCTGGGAGATGCGCGACGCCGTCGACAATTATGTCGAGCGCGGCGGGCATGCGGCGCGCTTCGCCGGCAATTTCATGTGGCAGACGCGGCTGGAGAACCAAGGCCGCCGCCAGGTCTGCTACAAATACAAGGCACGCGCGGAAGACCCCGCCTATCGCGGCGGCGACGTCACCCGCGCAACCAATTCCTGGGAAGCGCCTGAGATCGGCCGTCCAGGCAGCGCCACCTTCGGCCTCAATGCGACCCGAGGCGTCTATGCCGGCTGGGGCGGCTGCGCGCCGCGGGGCGTGCGTGGCTTCCCGGTCTACCGGCCCGAGCACTGGGCCTTTGCCGGCACCGGCATCTATTACGGCGACCTGCTCGGCGCCGACAGTCATGTCTACGGCTATGAAGTCGACGGCCTCGATTTCGAGATCCGTGGCGGCCTGCCCTACCCGACCGCGACCAGCGGCGCGCCGGACGGCTTGCAGGTGCTGGCGGTTGGCATGGCGAGCCAGGTCGAGGAAAGCGCCGACATCTCGATCGAGGACCAGTTCCTCGCCGACGAGGACGGCCGCTTCACCGCCGAGACCTTGTTCGGCGAGGCGAGCGACGCCAATCTCGACAAGGTCAAGCGCGGCAACGGCATGATCGTCAATTTCCCGCGCGGCAAAGGCGAGGTCTTCCACGCCGGAAGCTGCGAATGGGTCGCCGGCCTGCTAAGGCAGGACGCGATGGTCGAACGCGTGACCAAAAATATTCTCGACCGCTATCTCGGAAAGTCCTGACATGTCGAAACTGGAAGTCCAGCCCACAGCAGAGGCCGAAGCGCGGCCGCCGTCGCACCTGTTCTATTTGTCCAGCCTGCGCCGGCCGCTCGTCGACCGCGCCGAGGGCATCTATTTCTGGACGAAGGACGGTCGCCGCTTCATCGACGGCTCGAGCGGGCCGATGGTCGCCAATATCGGCCACTCCAACCGTAACGTGCTCGACGCCATGAAGCGGCAGATGGACAAGACCACCTTCGCCTACCGGTTGCATTTCGAAAATGAGCCGGCCGAGGAGCTTGCGCGCGCGCTGGCCGGCAAGCTGCCCGAAGGCATGGACCGCATCTTCTTCGTTTCGGGCGGCTCGGAAGCGACCGAATCCTGCATCAAGCTCGCCCGCCAATGGGCGGTCGCCACCGGCCAGCCGAAGCGCTGGAAGGTGATCACCCGCTTCCCCTCCTATCATGGCGGCACGCTGGGCTCGCTTTCCGTCACCGGCGACGATGCGCTCGCCGAAACCTTCACGCCGATGATGAAGGTGATGCCGACAGTGCCTGCGCCCACGGCCTGGCGCGACCGCGACAACCTTTCGTTGGAGCAGCGCGGCATCCGCTACGCCGACATGCTGGAGGAGAAGATTCTCGCCGAAGGGCCGGAAAGCGTTTTGGCCTTCATCATGGAGCCGGTCGGCGGTGCCGCGACCGCAGCCCTTGTCGCGCCCGACAGCTATTATCCGCGCATCCGCGAGATCTGCGACCGCTACGGCATTCTTCTGATTCATGACGAAGTGATGAGCGGCGCCGGCAGGACGGGCAAGTTCCTCGGCGGCGACCACTGGAACTGCAGGCCCGACATCGTCGCCCTCTCGAAGGGGCTGGGCTCCGGTTACGCGCCGCTCGGCGCCCTCGCCGCGCCGATGCGCCTGGTCGAGCCGCTGCTGGCCTCCGGCGGCTTCCAGCACGGCCACACCTATGCCGGCAATCCGCTTGCCTGCGCCGCCGGCCTCGCCGTGCTCGGCGAGATGGACCGGCTCGACCTCATCGCCAACGCCGCCGCGATGGGCGAGGTGCTGATGGCAGAGTTGAAGGGCTTGCAAAAGCGCTTCCCCTTCATCGCCGACGTGCGCGGCAAGGGCCTGCTCACCGGCGCCGAAATGGTCGCCGATCCGGAGACACTGAAGCCCATCGATCCGGCCAGCAAGGCGACGCAGCGCCTGCTCGACCACGCCTATGCGCGCGGCCTGATCATCTATGGCCGCAAGGTCAAGGGCGGCGTCGACGGCGACAATTTCATGGTGGCGCCGCCGATGATCATCACCAGAGACCAGATCGGCGAGATGATTTCCATCATCGGAGATTCGCTGGAGGCGCTCGCCGTGGAGCTCGACCTGCCGGTGGAAGGATGAGAAGGTGTTTTGATGCCGGCACCAATCACCCTCCGCCCCGGCACCATCGATGATGTCGAAACCATTCACGCCGCCCTGCTGCGCCTCGGCACCCATATCGGCGCGCATCAGGAAATCACTTCGACACCCGAGGATCTGCGCCACTACGGCTTCGGCGCCAACCCCGCCTTCTCGACCCTGATCGCCGAGATCGACGGCGAATTTGCCGGGCTTTGCCTGCATTTCCCGATCTTCTCGACCTGGATGGGCCGTCCCGGCGTCTATGTGCAGGACCTTTATGTCAAGGATCGCTTCCGCGGCCGCCGGGTCGGCGAAAGATTGCTGCGGCGCGTGGCGAAAGAGTGCCGCGCGGCAGGCGGTGGCTATCTGCGACTCTCCGTCGATACCGACAATGAGACCGCCAAGGCCTTCTACGAAAGACTGGGCATCGGCCGGTCGAGCTACGAGCAGGTGCAGAAGATCGTCGGCGATGCCTTTTTCGCCTTTGCCGATACGCCGGAGGAATGACGATGAAAGCCTTCTATGCCGAGGAGCAGAAGCGCCATGACCCGAAAGCTTTCCTCTCCAGCGGCGCGCCGCAGCCCAACCCGGAAAAGCCGGAGCGGATTGAACGATTGTTAGCCGGCGCAATATCGGCCGGCTTGACGATCGAACGCCCCGGCAATCATGGACTTGGCCCGATCGCCGCGGTGCATACGCCTGAATATCTCGATTTTCTCGAGCACATTTTTGCGCGCTGGCAGCGCATCGAAGGCGCCTCGGCGGAAGTCATCCCGAACATCCACCCGATCGCCCGCGCCGGCTCCTACCCGGCCTCGGCAGTCGGCCAGGCCGGCTACCACATGGCCGACACCGCCTGCCCGATTTCGGCCGAGACCTGGAACAGCGCGCTGTGGAGCGCCTGGAGCGCGGTAGAAGCTGCCGAAGCGGTGATGGCCGGCGCGCCTTCGGCCTATGCGCTCTGCCGCCCGCCCGGACATCACGCCTTCGCCGATGTAGCCGGCGGCTTCTGCTTCATCAACAATTCGGCGGTCGCGGCGCAGGTGCTGCGCAAGAACACCGCCCGCGTCGCCATCCTCGATGTCGACCTGCATCACGGCAACGGCACGCAAGGCATCTTCTATGCCCGCCCCGACGTGCTCACCGTCTCGCTGCACGCCGATCCGCTGCGCTTCTACCCGTTCTTCTGGGGATATGCCGACGAGCGCGGCGAAGGTCCCGGCCTCGGTTACAATCTCAACCTGCCGCTTCCGCGCAAGTCCGGCGACGCGGCCTTTCTCGAAGCGCTGGCGACGGCCTTCCGGCGCATCCGCGCCTTCGCGCCGGAAGCGCTGGTCGTGGCGCTCGGCCTCGACGCTTTCGAGGGTGATCCGTTCGGCGGCCTGTCGGTGACGACGCCTGGCTTCTCGCGCATCGGCGAAGCGATCGCCGGGCTCGGCCTGCCGACGGTCATCGTCCAGGAAGGCGGCTATCTCTGTGATGCGCTCGGCGACAACCTCACCGCATTCCTCACCGGCTTCGGCAAGCAGAGTTAGAAGCAATTCCAGGAAAAGTGTGTAGCGGTTCGGAATTGCGTAAAGGTAAAAAACTAGGAGCGCTGCTGCCGCAGCATCGCGATCACGCGGTGCACGCTCTCCAGCGTCTCCTCGATCTCGGCGGCCGTGTTGTAATGCGCAATGCCGATGCGCACGACGCCCTGCTCGGCGGGTATTCCGAGCTGGTGGACGACCTCCCACGCATAATTGTGGCCTGACCAGACGAAGATGTTCTCGGCATTCATCTGCCGCACGATCGTTTCCGGCGCGATGCCTTCGACGGTGAAGGAAACGGTCGGCACCCGCTCGGCGAGGCGTTCCGGATCGATGATGCCGTGGATCACCAGCCCCTCGATGCTGGACAGGTCTTCGATCAGTTGCCGGGCAAGCGTATTCTCGTAAGCAAACGAGACCTCGAACGCCTTGGCGATCCGCTGCCGGCGCGACCCGCTCTCGCCGGCGGCAGCGCCGAGATCGGCGAAATAGTCGATTGCCGCCGTCAACCCGGCCATCAGCTCGATCTGCGGCGTGCCGAGCTCGAACCGCTCGGGCAGGACGTTCGACGAGCAGCGGCATTTGTAAGGCTGGAGCGCGTCGATCACGTCGCGCCGGCCCCACAATATTCCCATATGCGGCCCGAAGAATTTATAGGCCGAGCAGATCAGGAAATCGCAGCCGAGCGCCTGCACGTCGATCAGCCCGTGCGGCGCGAATTGCACGGCATCGACGTAGACCAATGCGCCCGCCTGCTTGGCAATCGCCGTCAGCGCCTTCACACGGTTGATCGAGCCGGTGAGATTGGAGGCATAGTTCAGCGCGACAAGCCGCGTCTTTTCCGAAAGCAGTCCCTTGAGCGCCGCCTCCTCCACCTGCCAGCTCCGCTCGTCGAACGGCAGGAAGCGCACGACCAGGCCGAGATCCTCGGCAAGCTGCAGCCAGGGCGAGACATTGCCCTCATGGTCCATGCGCGTGACGATGATCTCGTCGCCTGGCTTCATCGTGCGGCCGAGGGTGCGCGACATGTGGTAGGTCAGCGTCGTCATATTGGCGCCGATGACGATCTCCTCGACGCTCGATGCGTTCAGGAAATCAGCCATAGCGGCATGCGCAGCGTCGACCACTTTCTGGGCCGCGACCGTCGTTTCAAAGAAACCACCGAGATTGGCATTGGTCGTCAGCAGGCAGCGCGACACCGCGTCCGCTACCGTCAGCGGCACCTGCGTGCCGGCTGGATTGTCGAGATAGATACGCCGGCGACCGTCATCGGCGAGCGAAAGCGCCGGAAATCTGCCGCGCACGGCCTCGATCGGAAAGTCTGCCATCGTCTCCCCCCTGTTTTTTCTCAACGATCCGTCTTTTCTCTACGATTCCCGCTCAAGGGCACGGATTGCCGACACGCTGATGGATCGCGTCGACCGCCTTCTGCATTTCTTCCGTCCAGGTGACGTCGACCGAGGACAGCGCCACATCGAGTTGCGCAACGCTGGTGGCGCCGACGATGTTCGCGGTCACGAAGGGCCGGCTCGCCACATAGGCGTTGGCGAAAAGCGCCGGCTCCATGCCGAAGGAACGCGCCAGCTCATTGTACTGAAGCAGCACCTCCGCCGCGTTCGGCGTCTCGTAGCGCTGGCCTCGGTTGAACAGCTGCGAGCGCGAGCCCTGCGGTCGCGCGCCATGATCGTATTTTCCGGTGAGATAACCCTGCGCCAGCGGCGAATAGGGAAGAAACGCGATCTCCTCGCGCTCGCAGACCTCCGCAAGGTTCACCTCGAAGGTGCGGTTGACGAGGTTGTAGGCGTTCTGCAGCGAGGCGACGCGCGGGCCGGAGCCCTTCTCGGCCTCGAAGACGAAACGCATGACGCCCCAGGAGCTTTCGTTCGAGAGGCCGAGATGGCGGATCTTGCCGGCTTTCACCAGGTCCTGGAAGACGGCGAGCGTCTCGGCAATCGGTGTTTCGTCTCCGGGCGCGGCTGCGGCATCGGCCCGGCGCGCCACCGCTCCGATCCGCGTCGGGTTCGAACCCCACGGAATGTCCCGGTCCGGCCAGTGGATCTGGTAGAGGTCGATATAGTCGGTGCCGAGCTTGGCCAGCGATTTCTCGACCGCGTCGAAAATGTCGGCGCGCACCAGCTTCGACGGACGATCGCCGCGGAACCATGCGTTGGCCGTGCGGCCGACCACCTTCGAGGCAAGGATGACCTTGTCGCGGTTTCGATTGGCCTTCATCCAGCTGCCGATGATCCTCTCGGTTCGCCCTTGCGTCTCTGCCTTGGGCGGGATCGGGTAAAGCTCGGCCGTGTCGATGAAATTCACCCCGCGCGAGAACGCCAGGTCCATCTGCGCGTGGCCCTCGGCCTCGGTGTTCTGCTGACCCCAGGTCATCGAGCCGAGGCAGATTTGCGAAACAAGAAGATCGGTCCGACCGAGGCGGCGCTTATGCATGGAATTCTCCGGCGGGAGGTTTGCGCGGACAGCGCGGGGAGGAAGTTGAACATAGAGCAAAACGCTTGCGTTTTGCAAAGCCGCCCAGTTTCGAGATTGGCCGAAGCGTCAGTCAGTTCATCATTCTAGGGCGGAGCAAGAAGCGAAGCGACGCGCGCAGACCCTGGAATCCATTCCGTTACCCTAAAGCGTTGCAGCGGTTACAGAATTCTGCACCGTTGCACTCTACGTTGAAGGTCACGGAATGGATCCTTGGGTCTGCGCTCCGCTTCGCGTCACTACGCCCAAGGATGACGAATATTGGAGAGGCTCCAGCCAATTTCGATAGCGAAGTCTCTGATGGAGGGAACTACCGCCTCGCCCCGGCCAGCGCCCGCCGCTTGGCCTCGTCGATCAGCATGTTGGCAACCTGCATGCGGATCATGGCACGCTGGCGCAGATGCGGCGCGACCCGGTCCGGATGGTTGGCGAAGGCGAAGTTACGGCGGATGCGACCGAAATCGGCGTTCTTGGCCGGACGGTCGAGGCCGAGCTCGCCGGCGATCGCTTCGGGATCGATCGGCGGCAGCTTCTCCTCCGGCCACTGCTCTTCGCCGGCAAGCGTCAGTTTCGCCTGGTCGAGAAGTGCTGCGAACTCGGCAGCGAGGTCGGCGCCTTGCTCACGATATTCGGCGGCGACGCTCTCGCCGGCGACCTTGATGCGGCCGGAATGCAGTTCATCGGCCACGGACAGATAATCAAACGGGATGGACGGTCGGGCGCCCTCGTCCTCGCCTTTCTCCGAGGCGACGATCAGGTCGTCGAGCAACGAAGCGAAATCGAGCTTGTTCCCGGTGCCGATCTCAACCTCCCTGTCGTGACGGCATGCAGTGATGCCGCCAAACATAGTGGGCTCTCGTTAAGAATGAATTCTGGCGATATTGACAATTGGCGGCTTTTCCGCCCGGCAAGACGGCATCGGACAATAAAAAGCCGGACTGCTCTTCGGGCAGTCCGGCAAGGTCGCCAGGAGTGGCGAGGAAAAAGCCAGCCATGTGCCGGCACGGGTGCCTACGGCCGAGCCTGCCAAAAAGTTTCACGGAAATCGATTGTGGCGGGAAATTGTCGCGGCATGGCAGCCATGCAAATGCTGCACTGCACAATTTTAACAAATCGCCTATATGCTGGCGTCGGGAGGACCAACTGGGGCAACTGAGTCATGGGGTTCTTCACTGAAATGTTCGCTCGGCCGAGGCCGCAGGAACACCAGCGTTACCGCTCGGCGCTTGCGCTTCTGAACGCGATGAGCAATGCGGACCGCGCCGATATCGGCGTCAAGCCGGCGGATTTTCCGCGCATCGCGCGCGAAATGTCGATCCGCTGAGCTGAGCCAAAGAGGTTTCCCGGAATCCCGGGAAACCTCCAAGCCATTCAACATCAACGATTTCCAAGAAAAGTCTGCTTGCTGAGCGGCACGCCATTGTGGCGCAGGATGTCGTAGGCTGTGGTGACGTGGAAATAGAAATTCGGCATCGCCAGGTGCAGCAGATATTGCAGGCCAGGCAGCGTGGTTTCGCGGCCGCCGAGCCGCACTTCGACCGTCCTGTCCTCAGATCCTTCCAGATCGGCCGCCGCAAATGTCGCCAGATAATCGAGCGTCTTGGCGATCCGGGCCTGCAACTCGGCAAAGCTCGCTTCATTGTCCTCATATTTCGGCACCTCGCGCCCGGCGAGCCGCGACGGCGCGCCCTTGGCATGGTCGGTGGCGATCTGGATCTGCCTGGCCAGCGCGAACATGTCTGGCGCCAGCCGCGCCGTGAGGAACACCTGCGGATCGATCTTGCGTTCGCCGGCATCCTGCTCCGCCGCCGTCAAGACGCTGGCCAGCGCCTTCAGCCTGGCGGAAAAAACGCCCACCGATATGTCGTACATGGAAATGGTCACGGGCAATCTCCCCACGCGGCCCAGCGCCGCGGGCCGTGAACTAGCGCCTCCCGCCACGATTCTTCAAGCGGTCCTCCCCATGGCGTCACCGCGCCGCCGCAATCGCCGTGGTAGTATTTTCGTTACCGAGCGGAGGATTCGATGAAAAGAGCCACTTTCGCAGCGACTGTCTTTTTCTCATTGGCCGGCCTCACGCATTCCGCGTCCGCGGCGGATGCGCCCTATGTCGATGACCGATCAAGCGCCGATGCGGTCGTCCGCTCGCTTTACAGCGCCATCAACCGTCACGAATTCGCCCGCGCCTGGGGCTATTTCGGCGATACGAAGCCGGCAAAGGACTTCAATGCCTTCGTCAAGGGTTACGACGGCACCGACAGCGTCGAAGTCAAGACTGGCGCCATCTCGGAGGACGGTGCTGCCGGCAGCATCTATTACAGCGTCCCGGTCGCCATCCAGGCGACCGACAAAAAAGGCGAGGCCAAGGTTTTCGCCGGCTGCTACACGGTCCGCCAGGTCAATGCGCAGATCCAGGAGCCGCCCTTTCAGCCGATCTTCATCGACAAGGGCGCGTTGAAGCCGTCGACCGAGGATTTCGACAGCGCCGTGCCGGCAAGCTGTGGCGACGGCCCGCCGCCGCCGAAGAAGGACGAGGCCCTGGAGCAGGCCAAGAAGGCCTTCCTCGCCACCTATGGCGACCAGTGCGACAAGCAGGATCCTGACGGCAAGCCGATCGGCGAGCCAGAGGCTCATTCCATCCACTATAAGGACAAGGACGCCCAGCCCAGCGACCCGGAGCGCGAGACGCGGCTGTTCCGCTTCTTCTGCTCGATGGCCGCCTACAACGAGACGGCGGTCTACTACATCACCGACGACGTCGATGGCGTCTCACAGTTGCAGTTCACCGAGCCGGACCTCGACATCCGCTACGAGAACAACAACAGCGAAGGCAAGGTCGAATCGATCCACATCATCGGGTTCAAGACCAGCGGCTGGGCGACCAATTCGGACTATGACGACAACACCAAAACCATCACCACATCGAACAAATGGCGTGGCGTGGGGGATGCCTCGTCATCGGGAACCTACCTTTTCCGCAACGGCGATTTCTCGCTCGTCCAGTATGACGTCGATGCGTCCTATGACGGCGAGCAAAATCCGCAGACGGTCATCGACTACAACACGGCGCCTTGAGGCGCTGCAGCGCAATCACGGCGCTTTCGTCAGCATCCAGTTCAGCGTGCCGCGCCAGTCGACCATGCGGATCGGCGTGCCGTGCGTGCCGGTCTCGAAGCGTACGAAGCGGGTCGGATAAGCCTTCCTGGCGAGGATCGAACGGAAGAAGGCTTCCTGCTTCTCCACCGGGAAGACCACGTCATGGCTGCCCTGGCCGAAGAACACCGGCACGCGGCGCTTGAAGGCGGGGCTGGTGAGAAAGCTGTCGTCCCACAGCGATCCGAGCAGCAGCAGCCCGCTGATGCGGCCGCCCGTGTCCTTGCGCGCGGCGAGCTTCCAGCAGATCATCCCGCCCATCGAGCCGCAGGCGACGAAGATTTTCGCGCTCGGCGATGTCTCGGCATAGTGGTCGATGAGCGCCGCGACCTGCGCCGCGCCCTTGTCGCCGAAATTGGGGAAATCGGGCGAAAGATAGAGCCCGTTGTTGGCGGCCATCAGGTTCTTGATGCGATTGAAATTGCCGCCGAAGGTGAAGTCGTCCACGCCTTGCTTGCGGCTGCCGCCTTGCCCGTGCAGGTAGAGAACGATGATGGAGGCGCCCTCGGTCCTGCCGACCGCGACATGCCTGATATCGCCGGCGTCGGTCTTCAGTATCAGGTCCTGCTGCACCTTGCGCACGCCGGGATCGGTGTATTGCGCATGCACACGCCTTTCCGGCACCTCGTCACGTTGATTGATGTCGCGCATCTCGCGATAGTCGAGGACGGTGTAGGCGCCGTTGTCGCCGGTCGATAGTGTCGCCGGATAGGCGAATAGATCGTCCTTGAACGATTTCAGCGAAAGCGTCTGCCCCTCGGCGGCGGAGAGGGACAGCGCCGCCGCGGTGATCAGGGCGAAGAAAAGTCGATAACGCAAAGCCATGCCGAGAGGCATGCGAAATTCGGCTCCGCTTTGTCAATCCTGCAGAACGCCACCCGCCCCTTCCAGCGCCTCGCGCGTGTCGACATCGATCGAGGCGCCCTGCCCGATCTCGACATCGATGACGTCGAGACCCTCGGCCTCGACCAGATGGCGCGCGCCGGTATCGCCCTCGAGCTGCGCGACGGCCGCGAAAAGCGATCGCGGCAAAAGCACCGGATTGCCGCGCTTGCCCTGGTGGGAAGCGCGCACCACGGAGCGGCCGCCGGCGCGGCGGAACGCGTCGATCAGGCTGTCGAGGTCTTTCGACGAAACGCCCGGCATGTCGCCAAGCACGATCATGGCGCCGGCCGCGTCGGGCGCGACCTTCGCGATACCCGCCTTCAACGACGAAGCGAGGCCATCGGCGAAATCCGGGTTGTCCACGAATGTCACGCCAAGACCGCCAAGCGCCGAACGCACGCGCTCGCGCTGATGGCCGGTGACGACGACGGTGGCGGCGGCCTTCGAGGCCAGCGCACGACCGGCGGTGCGGCGCACAAGCGGCTCGCCGTCGAACAGCGCCAAAAGCTTGTTCGGCCCGCCCATCCGGCTCGAGCGGCCGGCGGCCAGGAGCACGATATCGACTTTCAGCGCTGACCTTGCCGGCTGCGGCGCCGGCTCGCGCGGCTGCGGCCTGGTCGGAATTTCCATCAAAAGCCCGCCGACGCCCATTCCGGCAATATCGCCCGCCGTCACCTCGAGCCCGGCAACCAGCCGATCGAGCACCCAGTCGAAGCCATTTTCCTTCGGACTGCGCGCGCAGCCGGGCGCGCCGACGATGCGCTTGCCGTCGAGCGTTCCGAGCACCAGCAGATTGCCGGGGTCGACCGGCATGCCCGCGCGGACGACGGTACCCCCGGCACGCTCGATCGCGGCCGGCACGACATCGGCGAAATCGCTCATCGCCGAGGCGCCGAAGATCACCACCATGTCGTTGTCGCGCGCCAGCTGGGTTGCGGCCGCGGCGACCGGCGCGACCTCATGCGGCGTGCGCCGCTCGGCCGTCAGTCGGCCGCCGAAACGCGCCAGCCGGGCCTCGGTAACGCGCAGTGTCTTGTCGAGCACGCTCGGCTTGACGCCGGGAAGCATCGTCTGGATGACGCCGACAGTTACGGGGCGATAGGCATTGACGGCAAATATCTCGCGGCCGGCGCAGATCCTCACCACGCTGTCCACCAGGCTTTCGGCGACGGCAAAGGGGATGATCTTGACCGTCGCCACCATCTGCCCCTTCTCGACCGGCGCATGCTGCGCCAGCGTCGCGATGGTGATGCCCGGATCGACGGCATTGATGGCGTCGATCATCGCGGCGTCGACGGTAAAGACGCCTGAGGCTTCCGCATGCAAATTCACCCGCCCGGTCGCGGCCGGCTTGACCTCGACGTTGCGGTGACGCATGGCGGAGGCGATCTTCGCGGCTGCGACATCTTCGCCCAAATCGTCCGCGGCAAGAACCGCCGCGACGACTTCGCCGACGCCCGCCGCCTTGAGCGCCTCGATATCCTGGCGGCTCAGCCGGTGCGCCTTGCGGAAGCGTTTTTCGCCGGCGGTGGTCGCATGCGCCAGCACCGCCCCTTCCGCCTCGTCGATCGGAACCGGTCCGAATCTCACGCCACGGCGCCTTTTGCTTCGAAACCGCGCGAGCGGAAGGCGTGGATCGTCTGCGCAAGGACGGCGACGGCGATCTCGGCCGGACTGGCAGCACCGATATCGAGGCCGATCGGCGCGTGGATGCGGGCGATCTGGTCGGCACCGGCGCCGAGCGCCAGCAGGCGTTCGACACGCTTGGCGTGGGTCTTGCGGCTGCCCAGCGCCCCGACATAGAAGCATCGCGCGTCGAGCGCCGCCTTCAGCGCGAAATCGTCGATCTTCGGATCGTGGGTGACGGCGGCAAGGGCGGTATAGCTGTCGAGTGGCGCGCGTTTCAGCACATCCTGTGGCCATTCGGCATGCAGCACGACGTCGGGAAAGCGCTCCGGGGTAGCGAAGGCGGTGCGCGGATCGATGATCTCGACCGGATAGCCGGCGATCTTCGCCATCGGCGCCAGCGCCTGGCTGATATGCACGGCGCCGATCACCACCAGACGCGGACGCGGCAGATGCGCGTTGAGAAAGAACGTCCGCCCTTCCGCCTCCACCGACTGTGAATTGCCGGTGCGGAACGCATTGGCGATCGCCGCGCCGAGATCGCCCGCAACATGGTCGCCCTCGCGCACGATGCGGTCGCGACCGTCGCCGAGGTCAGTGACAAGCACCGCGGCGCGGCGGGCGCGGCGTTCTTCGTTCAGTGTCTTCAGGACGTAGGGATCCATCTGTGATCAGCCCAGCCGCTCGACATAGACCTTGATGCGGCCGCCGCAGGACAGGCCCACCTGCCAGGCAGTGTCGTCGGCGACGCCGAATTCCAGCATCCTGGCCTTGCCCGAGCCGATGACGTCCATCGCCTCGGTCACCACGGCGCCCTCGACGCAGCCGCCGGAGACCGAGCCATGGAAATTGCCCTCGGCGTCAATGACCAGATGGCTGCCGACCGGGCGAGGCGCCGAACCCCAGGTCTCGACCACGGTCGCGATGGCGACATCCTTGCCGTCCTTCATCCAGCCTTCCGCGATGATCAGCGGATCGCGGGCCTCATCGAGATAAATGCTCTCATCCATCGTCACTTCTCGCAAAGTCTGTCTTTCAAGGGAAACCTTGGTCGTCCCTACGGTAAACGTTGGTTTCCCGCCAAGGAAACATATGGCTACGCAGCCGGCCTCCCGCCAGCTTGCCGCCAGCGGCGCGGGTCGACCGAA
Organism: Mesorhizobium sp. CA6; assembly: GCF_020165035.1. Classification (NCBI taxonomy): domain Bacteria; kingdom Pseudomonadati; phylum Pseudomonadota; class Alphaproteobacteria; order Hyphomicrobiales; family Phyllobacteriaceae; genus Mesorhizobium; species Mesorhizobium sp. CA6. The sequence goes on from NZ_JAIUHI010000008.1 coordinate 21,855, forward strand.
GCCGCCCGCCGCTGGTCGAGCGAAGCGCAAAGATCGGCCAGCGCGTCGAGATTGTGCACTGCCCGGAACTCGTCGACATAGGGCAGCATCGCCTTCACGCCACGGGCGCGGGCCTCAAAACCGTCGAAGCGCAACAGCGGATTGAGCCAGATCAGCCGCCGGCAGGATTTTTGCAACCGCTCCATCTCCTGCGAAAGGCCGGCGACGTCGTCGCGCTCCAGTCCGTCGGTGATGAGAAGCACCACGGCACCCTGCCCCAGCACGCGCCGCGACCACAGCCGGTTGAACTCGGCAAGCGTGTCGCCGATGCGGGTGCCGCCCGACCAGTCCTTCACCGCCGTCGAGCATTCGGCCAACGCCTCGTCGGGATCGCGATGGCGCATCTGGCGGGTCAGGTTGGTCAACCGCGTGCCGAAAACGAAGGCGTGCACGCGCCGGCGCTTCTCCGTCAGCGCATGCAGGAAATGCAGGAAGATGCGCGTATACTGGCTCATCGAGCCGGAAATGTCGGCCAGAACGACCAGCGGCGGATGCGCTTCGCGCGGAGACCGGAATTTCGGCAGGATAAGCTCGCCGCCGGTGCGCGCGGCCGAGCGCATCATGGCGCGCGGATCCATGCGGCCCCCTTGCGCGTCCGCCCTGAAGCGCCGTGTGCGGACAAGATCGAAGGGCAGGCGCAAGGCCGCGATCGCCTTTTTGGCTTCGGCCATCTCCGCCGCATCCATCTGGGCAAAATCCTTGCCGCGCAGCACCTCGTTGCCGGAAAAGGTGAGGCGCGCATCGACCTCGATCTCCGGCACTTCCCGGACCGGTTGATTCTTCCGATGGCCCTCGAACATCGCCCGGCTGACGCGGTTTTCGGCAGCCCGCGGCTTCTGCTTCTCAGCGTTGTCCGCAGCGACCGGCGAAAACATCGCCAGCAGTTTCTCGATCAGCTCGCGCGATTTCCAGAACAGGCGGAAGGCCTCGTCGAAGACAGGATGATCCTCGCGCCGCGAGACGAGCACCGCATGCAGCGTCCAGTAGAAATCGTCGCGCGAGCCGATGCCGGCAGCAAGCACCGCCTCGATGGCGTCCTTCACGGAAGCCGGACCGACGCGCATGCCTGCCTTGCGCAACGCACGCGCGAAATAGACGATGTTGTCGGCGATGCGCCCATCGGCGAGCGCTTCCTTGGGTTCCGGACGCGGCACAGGCATCGCGCCTACTCCGCCGCCGACAGCTCGGCCTTCACCTCATTGAGGATGCGCCGGCCCTCGCCCTCGCCGATACGGGCGATGTCGTCCTGATATTTCAAAAGCACGCCGATGGTGTCCGACACGGTCTCCGGATCGAGCGCCACCTTGTCGAGTTCGGTCAAGGCGCCGGCCCAGTCGATGGTTTCGGCGACGCCGGGCGCCTTGAACAGCTCGACCTGGCGCAGCTTCTGGATGAAGGACACGACCTCCGCCGACAGCCGGCGGTTCGCCTGCGGCACCTTGCGCCGCACGATCTCCAGCTCGCGCTCGGCGTTCGGATAGTCGACCCAGTGATAGAGACAGCGACGCTTCAGCGCGTCGTGAATCTCGCGTGTCCGGTTGGTGGTGATGATGACGATCGGCGGCTCTTCCGCCTTGATCGTGCCAAGTTCCGGAACTGTTACCTGGAAATCGGAAAGAATCTCGAGCAGGAACGCCTCGAAAGCTTCGTCGGTGCGATCGAGCTCGTCGATCAGGAACACCGGCGCGGCACCCGCCTTGCCGGTCAGCGCGTCGAGCACCGGACGGCGGATCAGGTATTTCTCGGAAAAGACGTTACGCTCCATATCGGAGCGGACGACCTTGCCCGCCGCTTCCTCCATGCGGATCTCGATCATCTGCGCGGCATAGTTCCACTCATAGACGGCCGAGGAGACGTCGAGCCCTTCATAGCATTGCAGCCGGATCAGCCGGCGGCCGAGCGCGCCGGCCAGCACTTTGGCGATCTCGGTCTTGCCGACGCCCGCCTCGCCTTCGAGGAACAAGGGCCGCTTCATGCGCAGTGAAAGAAACAGCACCGTCGCCAACGAGCGGTCCGCAACATAATCCGCGCCTGTCAAAAGATCGAGCGTTTCGTCGATCGTTTTCGGCGCGGGGCGCGGCGCGGTCATCTTGTCTCCGTGGATCCCGCTTGCACGTTCAAAGAAAATGATAGCCGCGGTTGTGGTAGATCAGCGGCCGCAAATTATCGCCGATGCGCAGGCCTGTCACCTTGCCAAAAAGCACACGGTGTGTGGCAAGGTCCTTGCTATCGATGATTTCGCAGTCGAACACCGCCAGCGCACCTTTCAGCGTCGGGGCGCCGGTCGAGATCACATCCCACTCGGCCAGGGCGAAGCGCTCCTCCACCGGCAGGCCGGTGATGCCGGAAAAGGCGACCGATACGGCTTCCTGGTCCGATGCGAGGGTGTTGAGCGCGAACTTGCCGTTCTTGATGAAAGCTTCGTTCTTGGCGTTCTCGCGGTTGAGGCAGACCAGCACCGTCGGCGGGGTGTCCGAGACCGAACAGGCGGCGATCACCGTGGCGCCCCTTTTGCCGCCGGGCCCGTCGGTCGTCACCACATGCACATGGCCGGCAAAATGCGCCATCGCATCGCGATAATGCTGCGGCCCGATATCATTGATCTTCAGCACCCGATGTCCACCTGTCGAAACCAGTTCGTTATATATGGCGGCATATTGCACGCCACAAGTTGCATAGCATGGGCGAAGTGCTTGACCGCAATCCGCAAATTCGCGTGTTGCGCGGCGCTTAGCCAGCCTTTAGGCATTTCCTGGAATAGTGTCGGGACTGTATTCCCGGCATGGAGGATCTCTTAGCCCGAATGCGTCTTCTCACGACGACATCAGCCGTGCTGCTCTGGCTGTCGCTGGCCGCGAGCGCCGACGCCGAGACGCTGGTCGGCGTTGCTGCGCCGCTTTCCGGCTCATCGGCGATCCTCGGCAAGCAGATCGAGGCCGGCGCCGGCCTGGCGGCGGAGGCGAACGGCATCGCGATCAAGGCTGTGGACGATGCCTGCACCGCCGATGGCGGCGCCGCAGCAGCGAAGGAATTCGTCGACGCCAAGGTCAATGTCGTGGTGGGCTTTCTCTGCACCGACGCGATCGAGGCGGCGCTGCCGATCCTGAAGGATGCCAACATCCCGGTCATCACGGTCGGCGTGCGCACCGAAAGCCTGACCGACCGGCGCGCCAAGACCGGCTGGCCGGTCTACCGGCTCGGCCCGCGCGGCGACGATGAGCGCAATGCGGTCGCCACCAAGCTAATCCAGCTCTGGCGCGACGACCTGTTTGCCATCGTCGATGACGGCACCATCTATGGCCGCGAGATGGCCGAGACCTTTCGCGCCGCAGCCGAGCAGGCTGCCTTGAAGCCGGTCTTCACCGACACGTTCCGGCCGCAGCTCGACAACCAGATCGGGCTGATCGGCCGGTTGAAGAAGGCCGGCGCGACCAAGGTGTTCGCCGGCGGCGACGGCGAGGATGTCGCCATCATGGGCCGCGACGCCGCCCAGCTCGATGCCGGCATCACCTTTGCCGGCGGCGAAAACCTGCGCACGCCGCCGGGCGATGTGCCCTATGCCGTCGGCACGCTGATGATCGCTCCGCCGGAATGGTCGGAGATCGCCGATCCCAAGGTGGTGCAGGGTTTCGCAGCGAAGAACATCGTGCCGGACGGCTACACGCTTCCGGCCTATGCCGCGGTCGAGGTCGCCAAGGCCGCGCTGGCCGGTGCGCAAAGCACTGGGCAGCCGCTCGGCGAAGCGTTGACCGGCCGTGATTTTGCGACCGCGATCGGCACCGTCCGCTTCGACGACAAGGGCGATCTCAGCCAGAACCCGTTCCGCCTCTTCCGCTTCGACGGCATGCATTTCGTGCCGCTGGAGGACAAGTGATGTTCCGCACCGGTCCGCGCAATCTGATCACCGACGTTGCCGGTCTTCGCGTCGGCAATGCCGCCGACGCCAGGCTCAAATCCGGCGTCACGGTGGTGCTGTGCGACGAGCCCGCGGTTGCCGGCGTCCAGGTGCTGGGCGGCGCGCCGGGCACGCGCGAGACCGACCTGCTCGAGCCGCAGAATTCGATCGCGATGGTCCACGCCGTCGTTCTGTCCGGCGGTTCCGCCTTCGGCCTCGACGCCGCCTCGGGCGTACAGGCGGCGCTGCGCGAAAAGAATATCGGTGTCGAGGTCGGCGGCTTCCGCGTGCCGATCGTGCCGGCCGCGATCCTGTTCGACCTGCGCAATGGCGGTGACAAGGATTGGGGCCGCTATCCGCCCTATCGCGAGCTCGGCTATGGGGCCGTGCAGGCGGCAATCGTCGACTTCGCCATCGGCACGGCTGGCGCCGGCACCGGCGCCCTGACCTGCGGCCTCAAAGGCGGGCTGGGCTCCGCCTCGACCGCGCTCGATAGCGGCGTCACTGTCGGCGCGCTCGCCGCCGTCAATCCGACCGGCTCGGTGACGGTCGGCCGCAGCCGCCATTTCTGGGCGGCGCCCTTCGAGATCGGCGACGAGTTCGGCGGCCTCGGCTACCCGGCCCCGCTGCCTGAAGATGCCAGAAAGATCCTGCTGAAATACCGCGACAGGCAAATGGGCGGCGAGGCCGAAGGCGGCAGCACCACCATCGCCGTCATCGCCACGGACGCCGTCCTGACCAAGGCCGCGGCCAAGCGACTGGCGATTTCGGCGCATGACGGCTTCGCACGCGCCATCTGGCCGACGCACACGCCGGCCGACGGCGATCTCGTCTTTGCCCTGGCGACCGGCAGGAGCGGCATCGAGCTCGGCGCCGATGCCGCGATCGACCTGTTCGCAGCGGCCGGCGCCACCATGGCGCGCGCGATCAGCCGCGGAGTCCATGCCGCGACGCCCGCCGACGGTGATTTGTTTCCAGTCTGGTCGTCGCGCTGATTGGCCCGGCCCCGATCAGGTCGGATCGGACTTTTCTTCCTCGAAGGTGACGGCGACATCCGAATTGGCCGAAAGCCATACCTTCTGGCCGTCGATCTCCGCGACCAGGGCAAGCGAAATGTAGTGGTGATGGTTCTTGTGCGAGCCCATGCCGCTGTCGGCCTTGGTCAGCTTGATCCGATCACCCTCGACCTTGTCGACGGTGCCGATATGGACGCCGTCGGCGCCGATCACTTCCATGTGTCCGCGTATCTTGCTGATATCGGTGCTCATGCTGGTTCTTCGCTGGATGGCGATTTGCCCTTTCGGATGCGAGACGGCCGACAATAACAAATGAACGCCGGATTGGATGCATCGCACGGCGCGCCTCGTTCATCGTGGCGTGATAAGCATGACGCTGATGAGACAAATGACAAACCCGTCTTGCAGCACTCGTCGCGGTCAGTACCTGGTTTGCGCGGCAGCGGCGTTGAGCATTGGGCCTGGCTCTGTTAGGACGCGGCCGACGCTTCTCCCAGGCAGGACTTAGAAAACGGATGATCCCTCGCTATTCCCGGCCGGAAATGGTCGCCATCTGGTCGCCCGAAACCCGCTTCCGCATCTGGTTCGAGATCGAGGCGCATGCCTGCGATGCGCTGGCGGAGCTGGGTGTCATTCCGAAGGAAGCGGCGAAGACGATCTGGGAAAAAGGCGGCGCGGCCAAATTCGACGTTGCCAAGATCGACGAGATCGAACGCGTGACCAAGCATGACGTCATCGCTTTCCTGACCCATCTCGCCGAATTCGTCGGACCCGATGCCCGCTTCATCCACCAGGGCATGACCTCGTCGGACGTGCTCGACACCTGCCTTGCCGTGCAGCTGAGCCGGGCCAGCGACATCCTGCTTGCCGATATCGACGCCTTGCTTGCGGCGCTGAAGCGCCGCGCCTTCGAGCACAAGGACACCGTCACCATCGGCCGCAGCCACGGTATCCATGCCGAGCCGACCACCTTCGGCGTCAAGCTGGCGCAGGCCTATGCCGAGTTCTCGCGCTGCCGCGAGCGGCTGGTGCACGCGCGCGAAGACATCGCCACCTGCGCCATTTCCGGCGCGGTCGGCACCTTCGCCAACATCGAGCCTTATGTCGAAGAGCATGTGGCGGCAAAGCTTGGCCTGAAGCCGGAGCCGGTGTCCACGCAGGTCATCCCGCGCGACCGCCATGCCATGTTCTTCGCCACGCTTGGCGTCATCGCCTCGTCGGTCGAACGCCTCGCCATAGAGATCCGCCATCTGCAGCGCACCGAGGTGCTGGAAGCGGAAGAGTATTTCTCGCCGGGCCAGAAGGGCTCGTCGGCTATGCCGCACAAGCGCAACCCGGTGCTGACCGAAAATCTCACCGGCCTCGCCCGCATGGTGCGCGCCTACGCCATGCCGGCGATGGAAGACGTGGCGCTCTGGCACGAGCGCGACATTTCGCATTCCTCGGTCGAGCGCATGATCGGGCCGGATGCGACGGTAACGCTGGATTTCGCGCTGTCGCGCCTGACCGGCGTCGTCGACAAGCTGCTCGTCTACCCCGAGAACATGGAGAAGAACCTCAACAAGTTCCGCGGCCTGGTGCATTCACAGCGCGTGCTTCTGGCGCTCACCCAGGCCGGCCTGTCACGCGAGGACGCCTACCGCCTGGTGCAGCGCAACGCCATGAAAGTCTGGGAGCACGGCGCCAACTTCCTCGAGGAACTGCTTGCCGACAAGGACGTGACGGCGGCGCTGCCCGAAGCCGAGATCCGCGAGAAATTCGACCTCGGCTATCATACCAAGCATGTCGACACGATCTTCAAGCGGGTGTTCGGGGAAGCTTGAGGCCGAACGAAGGCGCGCGCTGGCGCCAGGCTGGAACACCCCTCATCCGTCTTGTCGCTTCGCGACAAACCACCTTCTCCCACAACAAGGGGAGAAGGGGGAATTTGGCGCCCGCGCCTCAGCTAATCACCAACGCTGCGATTGGCGCCGGCTCCGGCGCGGTTTTTCCTTCTCCCCTTGTGGGAGAAGGTGGATCGGCGCGCTAGCGCCGAGACGGATGAGGGATGCCAGCTTGACGCAGGCGTCGCTCAAGCCTTCCCAGGCACCGTCCTGATCACAGTGCCCCAGGGATCCTCACGGCTCGTTTCCTCCTTCACATTGTCCGAGCGCATCTCGACCCAGGCGAGGCCCGAGCGCGACGGATCGCGGCGGCCGGCGCCGGCGCTCTGCCAGGCATTGGCGCCGATATGGTGGTGGTAATGGCCGGACGACAGGAACACCGCCTGGCCGCCATATTTGGCGACGGTGTCGAAGCCGAACTGGTCATGCCACCAGGCCTCCGCGTCCTCCGGCCGACCGACGCGCAGATGCACATGGCCGACAATGGTGTTTTCCGGCGCGCCCTGCCAGCCGGCATCGCCCGCCGGCACGCTGCCCACCACCGCCTGCAGGTTCAGCCGCTCGGTCGCCATGGCAATTCTGTCGCCGTTCCATTTCCAGTCCTGCGGGCGACGATCCGCATAGATCTCGATGCCGTTGCCCTCCGGATCAGTGAGATAGAGCGCCTCGCTGACCAGATGGTCGGAGGCGCCCTCGATGCCGATGCGATTAGCGGCGGCGTGGCTGATCCAGCGGCCAAGGTCCGCACGCGACGGCAAAAGGAAAGCGGTGTGAAAAAGGCCGGCGCTACGCGGATCGTCGGGCTTGGCCGACGAATCCTGTTCGAGCACCAGCAATGGCCGATTGGCTGCGCCGAGCGTGATCGCGCCGTCGGCGCGGCTCAGTTCCTGCAGGCCGACGACGGCGCGGTAATAGGCCGCCAGGCTTTCGGCATCGCGCGCCTTTAGCCCGACACGCGACACGCTGACCGGGGTGGTCGCGGCAAAAGGCAGTTCGCTCATCAAACTCTCCGTTCGGGCAGCGCTAATCCCAGCATGGGATTGTCGTGGCCGCCAGCCATTGTTCCTTGTTCCTCTCCAAATCGTCGATTGCGATCGTTCACACAAGAGAGCAAGAATCGAACAAGTTGTTCACAATTGTGATCGCTCCGAATTTTTCGATAGGGTTGCAGCCAAGAAGGCCGCTCGCTACATCCGCGCCATGAAAGTCAAAGACGCAGATATCCTGATCGTGCCGGGCTACACCAATTCCGGCCCCGAGCACTGGCAGACCCGCTGGCAATCGAAACTGTCGACGGCGCGCCGGGTCGAGCAGGCGGAATGGACCAAACCCGTGCGTGAGGACTGGACGGCGAGCGTGGCCAACGCCGTCAACGAGGCCGAGCGGCCCGTGGTACTTGTTGCGCACTCGCTGGGCGTGACGGCGGCGGTGCAGGCCATCCCGCAATTCAAGAAGCCGGTCGCCGGCGCCTTCTTCGTCGCGCCGCCCGACGTCTCCAATCCGGAAATCAGGCCAAGGCATCTGATGACCTTCGGCCCCTATTCGCGCGATCCCCTGCCTTTTCCGTCCATCGTGATCGCCAGCCGCAACGATCCATTCTGCGCCTTCGCAGTCGCCGAGGACATTGCCGCCGCCTGGGGATCGCTCTTCATCGATGCCGGCGAGGCCGGCCATCTCAACCACGACGCCGGCTTCGGCCCGTGGCCGGAGGGTTCGATGACTTTCGCCAAATTCCTGACGGAGTTGAAGGAGCCGTAACGCCGGCTTCAGGAGCCGATCGAATCCCGCATGCTCTTCAGCAGCGTTTTCGCGCCGAGCGAGATCAGCGTGTGGTCCGAGCCCATGGCGAGCAGCCGAAAACCCATCGACACGACACGCCCGGCAATCGCCGGTTCGATGACATAGATCGCGGCATGCTTGCCGGCCTTGCGGGTCCGCTCGGCGATCGACGCGACCGTCTCCATCATGCTTTCCAGCGTCGAATTGATGGTGGTGCCGTTCGACCAGGCGATCGAGAAATCCGACGGACCGACGAAGATGCCGTCGATGCCGGGCGTATCCAAAATACCGTCCAGCGCCTCGAGGGCAGCCCGCGTCTCGACCATGGCAAAAGCCATGGTGCGCTGGTTCGTGTCGCGCAGCCATTCGGCATGGTCGCCCTTGCCATGGCGCGGGAAAGCATAGGTCGGGCCCCAGGAGCGTTCGCCCAGCGGCGGATATTTCATCGCGGCGGCGAATTGCCTTGCATCGGCCACGGAGTTCACCATCGGCGCGATCACCGCCTCGGCGCCGAAATCGAGCGCGCGGCTCGCCATGTCGAAGCGCCCGACCGGAATGCGCACCAGCGCCGGCTTGTTGGCGGCTAGAACCGGCACCAGGCCGCGCAGCACGCTGTCCTCATGGTGGCCGCCATGCTGCATGTCGAGCGTGACGGCATCAAAACCCTGCTTGGCGATGATCTCGACCGTCAGCGCGTCCGGCACGCCCGACCAGGCGGTGAACAGCGTTTCGTCGGCGGCCAGGCGGGACTTGAGCGACATCGGAAGTTTCCTTGTGAACAATCCGCAGTTTTGGCCGGAAACGACGCGAAGGCAAAGAAAAACCGCCCGGTTTGGCCGAGCGGTCGATTGGTCCAGTCAGAGCACTTCCAGGAAAAGTGTGTATCGGTTTTCCGTCCGGAATTGCGTAAAAACAAATCGGTTTTCCGTCCGGAATTGCGTAAAAACAAAGAGATAGAGAATGATGCCGAAAAGCGCGAAGCGGTTCTCGGACGACCATGTCCGCACAGCCTCAGCTGTTCTTGATCTCCTCGATCGCCTGCGCCATCAGCTCGTCCATGGTGCGGCGGATCTGATGGTCGGACTGGGCGACGCCGGCCGCGTCAAAATCCGTGCGTATCTTGCGGAAAACATCGTGGTCGCCCGCTTCCTCGATATCGGAGACCACCACTTCCTTGGCATAGGCTTCGGCATCGGCGCCGGATTTGCCCAGTTTCTCGGCGGCCCACAGGCCAAGCGCCTTGTTGCGGCGCGCCGCGGCCTTGAAGCGAAGCTCCTCGTCGAAGGCGAATTTGCGCTCAAAACCCTCTTCGCGGTCTTTCATGCTGCTCATAACGTCCCTCCGATCAATCCGATTCGCTTGGCGGTGAATATGTGTGGTGGGCAAGCACAAACCAAAAGGCCACGGGCCGGTCAATATGCTTCGTCGCATGCTGCGCTGCGGCATTTCAGTCCCGAAAGCGGTTGATTCGCGGGATTTGCCGATTGAGCAAACAAGACGATTGCGATAACACCGGCATTGAACGCCGCCTTCGCCATACTAATTTAGGCAGACGGGCAGGAACCGGTCACTCGCCGCTTGCCCGCAGATCCAGAGAAAAAATCAAATGAAAAATCGCCGCCGCATTTACGAAGGCAAGGCCAAGATCCTCTATGAGGGCCCTGAGCCGGGGACGCTGATCCAGTTTTTCAAGGACGATGCCACCGCTTTCAACAAGAAGAAGCATGAAGTGGTCGATGGCAAGGGCGTGCTCAACAACCGCATTTCCGAACACATCTTCAACCACTTGAACCGGATGGGCATCCCCACCCACTTCATCCGCCGGCTCAACATGCGCGAGCAGTTGATCAAGGAAGTCGAGATCATCCCGCTCGAGGTCGTGGTTCGCAATGTCGCCGCCGGCTCGCTATCCAAGCGCCTCGGCATCGAGGAAGGCACGGTGCTGCCGCGCTCGATCATCGAATTCTACTACAAGGCCGACGCGCTCGACGACCCGATGGTGTCGGAAGAGCACATCACCGCCTTCGGCTGGGCAAGCCCCCAGGAAATCGACGACATCATGGCTTTGGCCATCCGCGTCAACGACTTCCTGTCCGGCCTGTTCCTCGGCGTCGGCATCCAGCTGGTCGACTTCAAGATCGAATGCGGCCGCCTGTTCGAGGGCGACATGATGCGCATCGTCGTCGCCGACGAGATCTCGCCCGATTCCTGCCGGCTGTGGGACGTCGCCACCCAGGACAAGCTCGACAAGGACCGCTTCCGCCGCGACATGGGCGGCCTTGTCGAAGCCTATCAGGAAGTTGCCCGCCGTCTCGGCATCATCAACGAGAACGAGCCGCCGCGCCCGACCGGTCCGGTACTCGTTGCCTCTTCCGAGGCGCCCAAGGGCCTGAAGCACTGAACATTGACGGGCCTGCCGGACAATGGCAGGCCTTTCCCAAACGACGATCTGCCCAGGAGCATCGATGAAAGCCCGTATCACCGTGACCCTCAAGAACGGCGTCCTCGACCCGCAGGGCAAGGCGATCGAGCACGCGCTCTCCGGGCTGGGCTTCGACGGCGTCGGCCAAGTGCGGCAGGGCAAGGTGTTCGACATCGAACTCGCCGGAACCGACAAGGCCAAGGCCGAAGCCGACCTAAAGGCCATGTGCGACAAGCTTCTGGCGAACACGGTTATCGAAAACTACGCGGTGGAGATCGCCTGACAATGAAATCAGCCGTCGTCCTTCTGCCTGGCCTCAACCGCGACCGCGACATGATCGCGGCGCTGACCAAGATTTCCGGCCAGGCGCCGGCGACCGTCTGGCAGACCGACACAGAAATCCCCGATGTCGACCTGATCGCTATCCCGGGCGGCTTCTCCTTCGGCGACTATCTGCGCTGCGGCGCCATCGCGGCGCGCATGCCGGTGATGCGAGCGGTCGCCGAAAAGGCGGCCAAGGGCGTGACCGTTATCGGCGTCTGCAACGGCTTCCAGATTCTGGTCGAGGCGGGACTGCTGCCCGGCGCCCTGATGCGCAACGCGTCGCTGAAATTCGTCTGCCGGCAGGTGAAGCTCGAGATCGCCAACGCCAACACCATGTTCACCCGCGGCTACCAGCCTGGACAGGTGATCCGCTCGCCGGTGGCGCATCATGACGGCAACTATTTCGCCGATGCCGAGACGCTTGCCCGGCTCGAAGGCGAAGGCCAGGTGGTGTTCCGCTATGCGGAAAACACCAACCCCAACGGCTCGATCAACGACATTGCCGGCATCGTCAACGACAAGGGCAATGTGCTCGGCCTGATGCCGCATCCGGAAAACCTGATCGAAGCGGCGCATGGCGGCAATGACGGACGGGCGCTGTTCGAAAGCGCGCTCGGCATCGCTGCCTGATCCTTAACATCCTATCGGAACGCGGGGGCGGACTGACCATGAGACTGACGATCGCTCGCCTTGCTCTCCTGGCCGCCGCCGGGCTCGCCTTGGCTTCCTGCCAGTCCAGCCCCAAGACCACGCCGATTCCCTCAGGCAAGAGCGCCTCGCTGCTCGCGATGGAACAGGTTGCCATCGCAGCGCACAAATGCTGGATCGCCAGCAAGGACCCGGCCTTCAAGGCCTACCAGATGGCCAACGAGCTCAATTCCTACAGCGGCACGCCGCGCTTCCTGCTGGTGCCAGCCAAGCATTATGGCGGCAAGCCGCTGCTGGTCGTGCAGGCGCAGGGCAGTTCCAACCGCGTCGATGCCTTTGGCCCGCTGATGAACGAGCCGCTCGGCGCGCGCATCAGTTCCGATATCGCCCGCTGGCGGGCCGGCAATCCGTCCTGCGCGGCTGCCGCCTGAAATTGTCATGGCCCGGTTCCTGCAGACCGCGGGACTGGCTGTAGGGCTGATTGCGCTTGTTTTGCAATTCGCCATCACCGTACCGGCATCGATGGCGGCGGGACGCAGCCTGCTCGGCTCGATCGTCTTCTATTTCAGCTTCTTCACCATCCTGACCAACATCGCCGCTGTGATGGTGCACGCTTCACTGCTGTCACCCGCCGGCTATGCGTGGTTCCCGGCCTTTGCCGGACAACGCCTGCGGGCTGGCGTCGCGGTCGCCATCACGCTGGTCTTCATCGTCTATGCGACCGTGCTGGCAGGGCTCTGGCAACCGCAGGGCCTGTTCCTACTTTGCGACATCCTGCTCCATTACGTCACGCCATTCATTTTCGTCATGTGGTGGCTCATCGCTGGCGCGGACGGCAGCACGCGCTGGCGCGACATCTCCTGGTGGATGATCTATCCGCTCGCCTATCTTGCCTATGCCCTGATACGTGCGCCCTTCGCCAGCGAGGTGCCTTACCCGTTCCTCGACGTCGCCAAGAACGGCGCGGCCAGCGTCGCTGTTTCGGCGCTGGGCGTCACGGCGTTGTTCATCGGATTGAGCGTGCTTGCCGTGCTGATCGATCACGGCATCGGCCGGTTGCGGGGAAAGCCCGCAACCCGCCTCCAACCGAGCCGTTGATAGGCATCACTCCCAGAATGCCCTGATGCCTTCGCGATGGGCATCGCAGCGCGACACGCCGATATCCTTGAGCTGCTCGTCCGTCATCTCCAGGAGCGCGAGGCGACCGCGCCGGCGCTCAAGCATGCGATCGATTTGTTTGGCGGCGGAACGGAGCGCGAATACCAGGCGACCGACGAAGCCGCGACGGCTCTGTTGATCGGTCTGCGCGCCAAAAGCCGGGCGAGCATAGCGAATTGTCTCCATTGTATCCATTGTCATTCTGCCCTGTTCCGATTGTACCTTCCCAATCGCGAGATCGATATGAATTGACTCATCGCGCGGTGCAATATAGAAAATTGTCACCATGACAAATTGGCTCCCTGACCTCTCCTCTGGCTCCGGTCCGCTGTATCAGCGTCTTGCTGACAGCATTGAGTCAGATATCGACAAGGGCGTCATCGACGCCGGTGCAAAACTGCCGCCGCAGCGCGACCTCGCCTATGACATCGGCACGACCGTCGGCACGATCGGCAGGGCCTATCAGCTGCTGCGCGAGCGCGGCCTAGTGAGCGGCGAGGTCGGCCGCGGCACCTATGTGCTAGGCCAGCGCGCCGCAGACCCGAAGCCGGATTTGGAACCTGCCATCCAGGGCACGCGCCCCATCGATGCGCCAAGCGGCAAGCTGCGCTTCGACAGCACCGCCGCGCCCGACGTCGGCCAGGGCGCGGTGATTGCCGACATGCTGGCACGCACGGCGCAGGAGCATCCGCACGACATTTCGAGCTATACGCGGGATTTTCCCGAGCGCTGGTATGAGGCAGGCAGCCGCTGGCTGGCGCGCAACGCCTTCCGCCCCTCGCTCGATTCGATCGTGCCGACGCTGGGCACCCATGCCGCGGTCATGGCGGCAATCGCGGCGCTGACCATGCCCGGCGACTACGTGGTCTTCGAGCATCTCACCTATTCGCAGATCGCGCGCAGCGCCGGGCTGATCGGCCGCCGCACGGCGCTGGTTTTGACTGATGAGGGCAGTATCGACCCGGATGATTTCGAGCGCGTCTGCGCTCAGAAACATCCAAAGCTGATGTTCCTGATGCCAACCGCTAAGAACCCGACGCTGGTGACATTGTCGGCGGAGCGACGGCAGGCGATCGCCAAGATCGCGCGTGAGTACAATGTCGCGCTGATCGAGGACGATCTCTACGGCGAGCTCACCGACGACCCGACACCACTGCTGGCCGAATACGCGCCCGAGCGCACGATCGTCGCCGGCGGCCTGTCAAAGTCGGTCGCGGCAGGCGTGCGCAGCGGCTGGCTTTCCTGCCCACCGGCCTATCGCCACCGCATCCGTGTCGCGCACAAGATGATGACCGGCGGCCTGCCCTTTCTGCTGGCCGAGGTCGGCACGCGGCTGGTGATGTCGGGCCAGGCGGGCGAGATCCGCAAGCGCTGCATTGGCGAAATCCAGGTGCGCCTCGCTATCGTGCGCGAAGTGCTGGCGGGTTTTGATTTCAAGGCGCGCGACAACGTGCCCTTCGTCTGGCTGACCTTGCCGGACCCGTGGCTGTCCGGCACTTTCAAGAACGCCTGCCTGGCGCAAGGCGTGCTCATCGACGACGAGGACGAGTTCAAGGCCGGCCGCTCCGAGCAGGTCTTTCACGGCGTGCGCTTTGGCGTGTCGCAGCCGCGGCAAAGCTCGGATGTCGCCGGCGGCGTCGCCGTCATCCGCCGCCTGCTTGACGAAGGCCGCGCCGGCTACGACAGTTTTTCCTGATCAAGCTGGCGAGCTCTAGGCCCTGGCCTCCGCCGGCAGGGGCCGTTTTCCGGCTTTTTTCGTCATCCGGTGGGGTGTATCGCGCGAAAGCTTGCGATAAGAGGAGACTCAAAGAAACTCCCCTCTTCCACGGACAAAAATCGCCGCTCATGACCATTTCCAATTCCGTGCCGATCACTCCCGAGCTCGTCGCCGCGCATGGGCTGAAGCCGGACGAATACCAGCGCATCCTCGATCTGGTCGGCCGCGAGCCAAGCTTCACCGAGCTCGGCATCTTCTCGGCGATGTGGAACGAGCACTGCTCCTACAAGTCCTCCAAGAAATGGCTGCGCACGCTGCCGACCAGCGGTCCGCAGGTCATCCAGGGTCCAGGCGAGAATGCCGGCGTGGTCGACATCGGCGACGGTGACTGCGTCGTCTTCAAGATGGAGAGCCACAACCACCCCTCTTACATCGAACCTTATCAGGGTGCCGCGACCGGCGTCGGCGGCATCCTGCGCGACGTCTTCACAATGGGCGCCAGGCCAGTGGCGGCAATGAACGCGCTTCGCTTCGGCGCGCCGGATCATCCCAAGACCCGGCACCTTGTCGCGGGCGTGGTTTCGGGCGTCGGCGGCTACGGCAATTCCTTCGGCGTGCCGACCGTCGGCGGCGAAGTCAATTTCGATGCTCGCTACAACGGCAACATTCTGGTCAATGCCTTCGCGGCGGGTCTTGCCAAGACCAACGCCATCTTCCTGTCGCAGGCCAAGGGCGTCGGCCTGCCGGTCGTCTATCTCGGCGCCAAGACCGGGCGCGACGGCGTCGGCGGCGCCACCATGGCCTCGGCCGAATTCGACGACAAGATCGAGGAGAAGCGTCCGACCGTGCAGGTCGGAGATCCCTTCACCGAAAAATGCCTGCTGGAGGCCTGTCTCGAGCTGATGGCGTCGGGCGCCGTCATCGCCATCCAGGACATGGGTGCGGCCGGCCTCACCTGCTCGGCGGTCGAGATGGGCGCCAAGGGCGACCTCGGCATCGAGCTCGACCTTGACAAGGTGCCGGTGCGCGAGGAGCGCATGAGCGCCTATGAGATGATGCTGTCGGAAAGCCAGGAGCGCATGCTGATGGTGCTGCGCCCCGAGAAGGAAGAGGAAGCCGAGGCGATCTTCCGCAAATGGGGCCTCGACTTCGCCATCGTCGGCAAGACCACCGATGACCTGCGCTTCCGCGTCATCCACCAGGGTGACGAGGTCGCCAATCTGCCGATCAAGGAACTGGGCGACGAGGCGCCGGAATATGACCGCCCCTGGATCGAGGCGAAGAAACCAACGCCGCTTGCCGCGAACGACGCACCGAAGGCCGACGTCGCCGACGCGCTGCTCAAGATGCTGGGGGGGCCGGATCTCTCCTCGCGCCGCTGGGTGTGGGAGCAGTATGACACGCTGATCCAGGGCAATTCGCTACAGCTTCCAGGCGGCGATGCCGGCGTCGTGCGCGTCGAAGGTCACCCGACCAAGGCGCTGGCCTTTTCCTCCGACGTCACGCCGCGCTACTGCGAGGCCGATCCTTACGAAGGCGGCAAGCAGGCTGTGGCCGAATGCTGGCGCAACCTGACGGCAACGGGCGCCCTGCCGCTTGCTGCCACCGACAATCTCAATTTCGGCAATCCGGAGCGGCCGGAGATCATGGGTCAGCTCGTCGGCGCCATCAAAGGCATCGGCGATGCCTGCCGCGCGCTCGGCTTCCCGATCGTGTCGGGCAATGTCTCGCTCTACAACGAAACCAATGGCCGCGGCATCCTGCCGACCCCGACGATCGGCGGCGTCGGCCTCATCGCCGACTGGTCGAAGATGGCGCGCATCGGCTTTGCTGCCGAGGGCCAGATGATCGTGCTTGTCGGCGCGCCACCGACATGGGGCAGCCATCTCGGCCAGTCCGCCTATATGCGTGACATCCATGGCCGCGCCGACGGTCCGCCGCCGCCCGTCGACCTCGCGCATGAGAAGCGCGTCGGCGACCATGTGCGCTCGCTGATCGCTTCCGGCATCGTGACATCGGCCCACGATGTCTCCGACGGCGGCCTAGCGGTAGCGCTGGCCGAAATGGCTATGGCCTCCGGCATCGGCGCCACCATCCCCGGCCTCACCGGCACCGACCCGATTCCGATCTGGTTCGGCGAGGACCAAGGCCGCTATCTATTGACGTTATCGATCGACCCGCAAAGCGGCGAATGGGACAGGATCCGCGAGGAGCAGAGCAAGCTCGGCATCTTCGCGCCATGGATCGGCACCACCGGCGGACGTGAATTGAAGCTGGGTGACGCACGGCCGATCCCGGTCAGTGAATTGACCGCCGCCCATGAGGGCTGGTTCCCGCGCTTCATGGATCAGGCCAGTTGACCAGAAGCATGTCTCCCGAAAGTGTGCAGCGGTTTCGGGAAAAAGACATGCCTACGACAAAAGACCTAAATCATGTCGCATAAATCCTTTTTTATGCGACATGAATTAACCGCCAGGGCGCTGGTCGCAGTCGTCTTCTGGCCGTCTCTGTTCTTCTTCTGGTTTCTCGGACCGTTCGTCCTGTTCCTGCTGTCGACGACCTCGAGCGAGGTCTGCCAGCGGCTGGAAACCCGCGCCGAGTTCCTGGCGGCGGCAAACGGCACGCTGCCGATGCTCATCGTGCAGAGCCTGATCTATGCGGTTCCAATCGCCTGCCTCGTGCTGTGGAACAGGCTCTCTCCGGAGCCGGCGCGGGCAAAGCACATCGCGACCTGCATCAAGCTCTTTGCCGTCGCCGCCGTGGTCGGGGCGGTTTGGGACTATGGCTCGTCCTTGATCTGCGACGGCTACGGTCAGGCCTTCTTCTCAACTGCATGGCGGATGACGAGCTATCTTCCCATCGTCGGCCTGCTGATCAACGTCCCGCTCTACGTGCTGGTCTTCAGCCTCGGCCGCGCCTATTCGACGCGCGATGACATCAGCGAGGACGGTGTGGTTCATCCGAGCCCGGATAATTCCTAGCTTCCTTCTGCGACGGAACGGCTTCAATCCGGGCTGGAAAGGTTCTAGGCTCTACCCCGAGTCACACCACACAGCCTGCCCGCTTGAAACAGGATTTTGCCATGGCAATGGATGCCCACGACATCGAAAAACTGATCAAGGAAGGCATTCCCGACGCCAAAGTGACCATCCGCGACCTGGCCGGCGACGGCGATCATTATGCGGCCGAAGTGGTGGCCGAGAGTTTCCGGGGCAAAAGCCGCGTCCAGCAGCACCAGATGGTCTATGACGCGCTGAAGGGCAAGATGGGCGGTGTCCTGCATGCTCTGGCGCTGCAGACCAGCGTTCCGGATTAGTGCTTGAAATCTGACGGCTCGTATTGGAGTTGTAGGTCCCTTAGCGCGGAAATTTGCCGGGGATGACCAATTTTTTGAGTCCTTCGCGAATCCCCGTGTAGGCCTTTTCGTTGCGTTGAACCATGAGCGCGATGGCCGCCTCGGATGCCTTGTCAGGGTGACCTGAATCAAAGGGAGGAGACGGGTCGTACTCGATCCCGAGTTGGATGGCTTGCGCGACCTCCGGTCCAGCAAGTTCGGCGACGATGCGGAATGCGAAGTCAATCCCCGAAGTGACGCCGCCCGAGGTGAAGACATTGCCGTCGCGCACTACCCGGCCCCTTTCGTGACTGGCGCCGACCAAGGGGAGCAGATCGACGTAGGCCCAATGTGTCGCAGCCCTACGTCCCTTCAACAACCCGGCTGCACCAAGAAGAAAGGCGCCCATGCAAACAGAGGTTACATATTCTGCCTGCTCGCCCTGGCGGCGAATGAAATCGATCGTCTCGAAATCGGCGAGAGCTTCTACGACGCCTGCGCCACCGGGCAGGCAAATCAGGTCTAGCTGGGGACAGCTCTGAAACGTGCAGGTGGGCATGATGCCGAGACCGCGGTCGCTCGAAACCGGTAGCATGGTCTTCGCGACAACGTGGGTTCTCGATTGAGGGAACTTGCTGGCCGCAGAGATCGAGGCAGGCGTTCCAAGCCGGCTCAAGACTTCAAACGGGCCAGTAAAGTCGAGTTGCGTGATTCCAGGGAAGATCACGAAGCCTATATCGAAACCGGACATGCCGCATTCGCCTCCAAATGCCCGCACGCCGGCTTGGCGCAGTGGAGATCATCGCGCTTGGTGAAGATATGCGCAACGGGTCACAGCTCCGAGGGGGCAGATCTGGGCCGGGAGACGTCTTCCGCGTCGGGCACCAAGCTCAGATTCATCACTACGAATCCACCGTCACTCGGTTTGGCCCAAACCGCGCCGACTTTTGCGGCATTGGGCCAGCGTCACGGCTAACGTCTTGTTTCAGCCAACCTATGGGTTTATTTGAAGGACATGCTTCGAGCCTGACTCCCACAGGCATGAAAGGATTGTTCATGACCGGCATCAACGACTACATCGATAATGAAGTGAAGAGCAACGACGTCGTGCTCTTCATGAAGGGCACCCCCGGCTTCCCGCAATGCGGGTTCTCCGGCCAGGTGGTGCAGATCCTCGACTATATCGGGGCCGACTACAAAGGCGTCAACGTGCTCGACTCGGCCGAATTGCGCCAGGGCATCAAGGATTATTCCAACTGGCCGACCATCCCGCAGCTCTATGTGAAGGGCGAATTCGTCGGCGGTTGCGACATCGTGCGCGAGATGTTCCAAGCCGGTGAATTGCAAGACTTCCTGGTCGAAAAGGGCGTCAGCGTCAAAGGCGCCGCCTGATCGGATTGCGTCGGCGACCGGCCGGCGGACACTAGCTTCCGGGGCTGCCCCCACCTCGGCATTGTAGTTCTCGGATTCGAGAACGAGACGAATGGATGCGCCGGTAATCCGGCGCATGTTCGTTTGAAGAATCGGATTTCGCGGTGGACAAGCAGGCAGCAGCGCAGCAATCGGCAACAAGCTTGCCCATTCCGCGCTGGGAATTCATCGCGCTCTGCGCGGCGCTCATGGCGCTCAACTCCCTGGCCATCGACATCATGCTGCCGGCGCTTCAGCAGATCGGCGCCTCGCTCGGCGTCGAGAGCGAGAACCATCGCCAATATGTCATCACCGCCTATATGCTTGGCTTCGGCGGCGGACAGCTTTTCTTCGGACCCATTTCGGATCGCTTCGGGCGCCGTGCGCCATTGGTCTTCGGCCTGGTCGTCTACGTCGCCGCCGCGGCTGCCGCCGCCGTCGCGCCGAGTTTCGCCCTGTTGCTGACCTGCCGCCTGATACAAGGCTTCGGCGCGGCGGCGACCCGCGTCATCGCCGTCTCGATCGTGCGCGACACGTTCGAAGGGCGGCGCATGGCCGAGGTGATGTCCCTGATCTTCATGGTGTTCATGGCAATTCCGGTGGTCGCGCCCGGCATCGGCCAGTTTGTCATGCTGTTTGCCAGTTGGCATTGGATTTTCGTCACCATGGCCATCGGTGCGCTGGTCGTGTCGGCGTGGGCGCTGTTGCGCCTGCCCGAGACGCTGCATCCGGAATATCGCCGGCCGCTGACGGTAAGCTCCGTCGCCGGCGGCTTCCGCATCGTGCTCACCAACCGCCTCACGCTTTGCTACGCCTTTGCCAGCACCTTCATCTTCGCGGCCATGTTCGGCTTCATCAGCTCGGCCCAGCAGATCTATATCGACATCTTCCATGTCGGCGAATTGTTCCCGCTGATCTTTGCCGGCGTCGCCGGCGTGCTGGCTTTCTCGAACTATCTGAATTCGCGGCTGGTCGGACAGATCGGCATGCGCCGCCTGTCGCAGGGCGCGCTGCTTGTCTTCCTGTGCATCAGCCTTGCCTGGCTCGTCGTCTCGCTCGAAATGAAAATGCCGCTCTGGCTCTTCATCGCGTTTTTTGCCGGCGCGATGCTGCCGTTCGGCGGACTTGGCGCGAATTTCAACGCTTTGGCCATGGAGCCGCTCGGCGAGCTCGCCGGCACCGCCGCGTCCATCCTGGGCTTCATGCAGACCTTCCTCGGCGCCATCATCGGCGCGCTGATCGGCCAGGCCTATAACGGCACGGTGACGCCTCTGGCCGCCGGCTTCTGCACCGTCTCGGTCGCGGCTCTGCTGATGATCCTGATCGCCGAGCGGGGCAGGATGTTCCAGCCTCACAATCCCCCTGTTTCGGGGCACATCACCGATCTGCATTAAATGCTGTATGGCCGGCAGCTTTGCCGGCCAGAGCCGGCACGGCCCCTATTCCGCCCAGAGCTCGCGTCGCAACTCGTCCCAGCTTTGCTTGTCCGGTGCCACCAGCAGGCCGCCATCGACATGCGAGGGCAGGTAGGCGCTGCCGTCAACGCGCGCGACGTAGCCGCCGGCCTCCTGGTGGATCAGCGCGCCCGCGAGATGATCCCAGGGCATCAGCTTGTTGTAGAGCACGAAATGGGCGTGGCCGCTGGCCAAAATCCGGTATTCATGCGCCGCGCAGCGATAGGCGAATTGCGACAGCGTCTTGGTCTGGTTGCGGGCGAGCCGCGAGCGTTCAGGCTCTTGGAGAAACTGCCAGGAAACGGCGCCGGTCATCTGCGACATCGGCACCGGTGCCGCGACGCGAACCTTCTCCAGCGCGCCATGCGCATGGCGGATATGGCTGCCGGCGCCCTTGGTCCCGATCAGCCAGTCCTTGCCGACCGGGTCATGGATGATGCCGGCGACGGTCTCGCCATTGACGACGACGCCGGCCATGACACCGAACAGCGGCACGCCGGAAGCGAAATTGAAAGTGCCGTCGACCGGATCGATGACGAAGGCAAGCGCGGCATCGCCAAGGCCGGACAGCAGCGCCGGGTTATCGGAGCAGGCTTCCTCGCCGACCACCATGGCTTGCGGATAGCGCTCGAGCAGCCTGGCGGTGATCAGCCTCTCGGCGTTGACGTCCGCCTCGGTGACGAGGTCGGCGGCGGACGTCTTCTGGCGCACGTCGCCCTCGCCCAGCCGGCGGAAGCGCGGCATGATTTCGGCGTTTGCGGCACCGGCGAGAAGCTCGGCCAGCCAGTCGATCGCGTTATCGTCAAATCGCATCGGAAATGTCTTGTCCCGGGTTTGCGTCGAGCCCCGCGAAGTCGAACAGCTTCCTGTCCAGGAGATGCGAGGGCCTTACATTGGCCATGGCGCGGATCATCGTGTCCTTGCGGCCCGGCATGCGCTTCTCGATGTCGTCGAGCATCGCCTTCATGGCATTGCGCTGCAGCCCTTCCTGGCTGCCGCAGAGGTCGCACGGGATGATCGGGAATTTCATCGCGTTGGCGAATTTTTCGAGGTCGGCCTCAGCGCAATAGGCGAGCGGCCGCAGCACCATGACGTCGCCTTCGTCATTGAGGAGCTTGGGCGGCATGGCGGCGAGACGCCCGCCATGGAACAGGTTCATGAAGAAGGTCTCGAGAATGTCCTCGCGGTGATGGCCAAGCACCAGCGCCGAACACCCCTCCTCGCGTGCGATCCGGTAGAGATGGCCACGCCGCAGCCGCGAGCAGAGCGAGCAATAGGTGCTGCCCTCGGGCAACTTGTCGGTCACCACTGAATAGGTGTCCTGGTATTCGATGCGGTGGGCGATGCCGTTGGCGTTGAGATAGTCGGGCAGAACGTGCTTCGGGAAATTCGGCTGACCCTGGTCGAGATTGCAGGCAAGCAGCTCGACCGGCAGCAGGCCGCGCCATTTGAGGTCGAGCAAAAGCGCCAGCAGGCCGTAGGAATCCTTGCCGCCCGACAGCGCCACCAGCCAGCGTTCGCCCGGCATCACCATTGCGAAATCCTCGATCGCCTGGCGGGTGAGCCTCAACAGCCGCTTGCGCAGCTTGTTGAACTCGACCGAGGACGGCACGTCGCGAAACAGCGGGTGGAAACCGCCGTCGGTCTCATCGTCGATCGGCTCGAGGGATTTGAGGTCTGGCAGCATGTTCATGGCGCCGGCTCCGCGTTGTCAGCGCTCGGCTTTAGAGCATTTTGCAGCCGAGTGGAATCACACGGCGTCGCATAAATGCGGCCAAAGTGAATAGCCTGACCGCCAAAGAAAAGGCCGCCTCGAGAGGCGGCCTTGGATGCTGCGGCTGATTGATGTCGATCAGCGCGAATAGAATTCGACGACCAGGTTCGGTTCCATCTGCACGGCGAACGGAACGTCCGAAAGGCCGGGAACGCGAGCGAAGGTCGCGGTCATCTTGTTGTGGTCGGCTTCGATGTAGTCCGGCACGTCGCGCTCGGCAAGAGCGACCGATTCCAGCACGATCACGAGCTGCTTCGACTTCTCGCGCACCTCGATAACGTCGCCCGGCTTGCAGCGATACGAGCCGATGTTCGTGCGCTTGCCGTTGACGTTGACATGGCCGTGGTTGACGAACTGACGGGCGGCGAAGATGGTCGGCACGAACTTGGCGCGGTAGACCACCGCGTCGAGACGCGACTCGAGCAGGCCGATCAGGTTCTCGGAGGTATCGCCCTTGCGGCGGTTGGCCTCTTCATAGACCTTGCGGAACTGCTTTTCCGAAACATCGCCATAGTGACCCTTCAGCTTCTGCTTGGCGCGCAGCTGCAGGCCGAAGTCGGAAAGCTTGCCCTTGCGGCGCTGGCCGTGCTGGCCGGGGCCGTATTCACGCTTGTTGACCGGGGACTTCGGGCGGCCCCAGATATTTTCGCCGAGACGGCGGTCGATCTTGTATTTCGCGGATTCGCGCTTGCTCATCGCATTCCCTTTCAAAACAATATACCCGCAACCCCATGGCTCCGGGCGAAGGAAACGCGCCCTCCTCTGGCCTTCGTTTTCGAGACCTGACAGGGTTTTCTACGCAAAGCGACGGAAAACCCACGGGACACGTCAAAAGAAACCACCGGGCGTCGCCACCCGGTGTTGGTGGGCCTGTTAAACAGAGATTTAACCGGTGTCAAGCTTACGGCTGGCAGCGCGGGTCGCAACCCGATAATTTCCCGCGTGGCGTGCAGTGCCGGTTGTGGCGAAGGCCGTCGGCAGCAGAGCGGCTTGTGCTTCCAAGGAGCTGCCCTGCTCTGCCATCTTAATTAAGGGACTGGAGCAGAGGAGTCCGAATTCCCATGAAGAAGTTCTTCCTTACCCTGACCGGGGCCGCTGTATTGGCGGGATCTATGGCGGTCATGACGCCGGAACCTGCCATGGCCAGGCATTGGAGCGGCCACAGGCAGATATGCCGCGTCGTGGTGACGAAAAGAGTGGTCTGGCGCCACGGCCATCGCCACGTCATCCGCTACAAGACCAAACGCTGCTGGTGGCGCCGCTAGCTCATCTTGCGCCAAAAAAGGGTTGACGGAGGCCCGCGGCCGACGCCGCGGGCCTTTCATTCGACCTATGACTTCTTGCTGGGCAGACTTTTGCGCTTGGTCTCGGCGAACTCCTCGAGCTGCTTTTCGCTCATCGATTCATACATTTCGCGCGAAGCGCCCTTGAGCTCGCTCTTCTTCGTCTCGCCGCGCTTGGCGGACAGCGCTGCGCCGGCGGCCTTTTGCTGGGCTTGCGATTTGGCGGGCATGGCGGTTTCTCCCTTTGCTGTGAGAAGAAACGCCGGGCTGAAGCGGCAGTTCCAGCGGCAGCGGCTCGGCCCGCCGGCTGCGTGAGTTGGCCATTAGGCGGCCGACCTTGGCGGTATCCTGGCAAGCCTTCCCGCGCCCGGAATGCCAGTGTAGGACGGTTGCATGAAATCCCTGAACGATCCCTCACAGGCGCTTTCCACCGGACTTGCGGAAATCCGCGCAGAATTCCACGTGCCGGATGGATTTCCGCCTGCGGTAATCGCCGCGGCGGAGGCGGCGGCAAAGCGTGTGCCCGACCAGCATGCCGACCGGACGGCAATGCCCTTCGTCACGCTCGATCCGGCGAGTTCCACCGATCTCGACCAGGCCTTCTCGATCGAGGCCAGCGGCGGCGATCTTCTCTTGCACTATGCCATTGCCGACGTGGCCTGGTTCGCCGAGGACGGCGACGCGATTGATCTCGAAGCCTGGGGCCGGGGCGAGACACTTTACTTGCCGGACGGCAGGGCCGGGCTGTACCCGCCGGTGCTCGCCGAGGCCGCGGCAAGCCTGTTGCCCGATGGGCCGCGTCCGGCAGTCGTCTTCACCGTTCGGGTCGCCGAGGACGGTGCGGTGAAATTGGATGGCGCGGAGCGCGCCATCATCCAAAGCCGCGCCAAGCTCGCCTATGACAGCGTGCGGGCCGCCGACGTTCCGGCCGGCTTCGCGGAACTGGCGCGGCGTATGGCGGCAAACGAACAACGCCGCGGCGCTTCGCGCGTCGATCCGCCCGAGCAGGAGGTGGAAAGGCTCGCCGACGGCACGTTCCGGCTTTCGTTCAGGCCGCTGCTGCAATCCGAGCAGGACAATGCAGCACTTTCGCTGGCCGCCAATATGGCGATTGCCGACGCCATGCTGGCCCACAAGACCGGCTTGTTCCGGGTGATGTCGGGGCCGGACGCCTCCAAGGTGCAACGGCTGCGCAACGCGGCACAGGCGCTCGGCCTGTCCTGGCCGGCCTCCACCAGCTTGCGCGACTATCAACGCACGCTCGATCCGGCCGACCCGAAACAGGCGGCGCTAATGCTGGAAATCCGCCGCGCAGGCAACGGCGCGTCCTACCAACCCTATCAGGAGGGCATCGTCCCCTGGCATGAGGCGATGGCCGCGACCTATGCCCACGCCACCGCGCCGCTCAGGCGGCTGGCCGATCGCTACGTCCTGCGCTGCACGCTGGCGATCGCCAATGGCCAGCCCGTGCCGCAGGCCGTCACCGACGCCTTCGCCAGATTGCCGAAGGTGATGGGCCGCGCGGATGCCCGCGCCTCGCAGATCAGCCACGCGGCAATCGACCTTGCCGAGGCGGTGATGCTCAAGGGACATGAGGGCGAGACGTTCGAGGCCGTCGTCACCGACTTCGTCGACCGTGGCGTGCGCGTGCAGCTTGCCGACATGCCGGTGGTTGCCAGCGTGAAAGCCTCCGGGCTCAGGCAAGGCGACGGCCTGACGCTAAGGCTGGTTTCGGCCGATCCGGATCAACGCAGCATCGTCTTCGAGCCCGCCACCCCGCCTTGAGCACTAAGGTGCGGTCAGTCCAAAGCCCTGGATGAGCCGCCTCGTGGCGAAATCCACCTTGCCCGAGGTGAAGACGGCAAGATCGGGCTCACTTACGCCGGATGTGTCCCCAACGGGTTCAAGCAGCGACATGGCGCGCCGCGCGATCGCTTCGGCCGGATCGATCCAGTCGACCGGCCAAGGCGCGGTCTTGCGCATGCGGTTGGCGAGAAACGGGTAGTGCGTGCAGGCAAGCACGACGATGTCGGTGCGGTTGCCGTCGCGCTCGATGAAGCAGGGCGCAATTTCGGCGCGCACGGCTTCTTCGTCGACGAAACACTGGCGCATATAGATCTCGGCGAGCCCCGCCAGCCGATCGCTGCCGACCAGGCGCACATGGCATTTCTGCGCCCACTTGCTGATCAGGTCGCGCGTGTATTGGCGCTTCACCGTGCCCGGCGTCGCCAGCACCGATACCAGGCCGGAGCGGGTGCGTTCGGCCGCCGGCTTGATCGCCGGAACGGTGCCGACAAAGGGATGGCCGGGGAATTTGTCGCGCAGCGCATCGATCACCAGCGTCGAGGCTGTATTGCAGGCAATGACCGAAATCGCCGGCTGGAGCCGGTCGAGCAATTTGCCGAACAGCGCAAGGATGTGTTCCTTGAGCGCCGGCTCTTCCCAGGCGCCATAGGGAAACGCCGCGTCGTCGGCGACATAGACGAAGCGGCGGTCGGGCATCAGCACGCGCGCCTCGCGCAGCACGGTCAGCCCGCCGACCCCGGAATCGAACATCAGGATCGGGCGCTGGCTTGATCGATCGCTCATTGTCATCCGGTTATGAGAAACGACAGGCCCGGAATTGGACCGACGCGCTTCTATCGCGAATGATCGTGGTCTTGAAGAGGCGAATGCGAGCAGCTTTTGCGCAGTCGCTAGAACATGATGCCGAAAAGTGCGAAGCGGTTTTCGGACGACATCATGCTCTATCTCACTCATATCCCGCGCTTGCCAAAGCCGGCCGGCCGCGGTCTGCCGAAAGGCTGCGGCGCGGGCGGAATGTGAGCGGCTGAAGCGCCAACCGCGGCGCGTGGAGCGGCCGGCACAGCGGTGCGTGCAGCGCGCGTCGACGCCGGCAGCGGGCCATCGAAGTCGAAAACATCGGTCAATTCATCGATGTTGCTGCCCGCGACGGGCTTCGCCCACCAAATCGTGCACCAGAGGCCGAATACCGAAAACCCAAGCAGGTTCAGCCCGCCCGGAATGCTCTCGGGGTCGCCGAATTTGACGACCAGCAGCACGCCTGCCTGCAGAAGGGCATAGACAGCCGAAAGGGCGATGTAGGCCCACAGGATCCAGCGGCGTCCGTTGGCGTCGCGGGTGCGGCGCGAGGCGATGTTGCCGCGAAGCGCGACGAAGATGAGAGAGGCGATGAGAACCGCGCCTGCCATGTCCTGGCGCGACGGACCGGGCCCTGAATTGAGCAGCCCTTCGAAACCGATCGTGCTGACAATGCAGATGACGATCACCACGGTTTCGGCTACGGCGAGACCGAGAGAGTAAAGGAAAAAGCGCAGTCGACCAATATTGGACGTAAACATGTGCCACCCCCACTATTGCAGCAAGGATGGCATATAATCGAATAAAATTCGGTTACTTCAAATGCTCGCAGCTTACCGATCTTAACTTTCTTCGTCTTTGGCGCGACTGCGCGCGCCGGCCGGCAACCGTCTCGGATCGTCGCCGGGCGAGCCATCGCCGCGCGGCATGGCCGGCGAGAACCTGTCGAGCGACGAGATGATGCCGCGCAGCACCTTGAGCTCGGGCTCGGCGAAGCCCGCGCGCGTCAGCACCGCGCGCAGATTGTCGACCATCTTCGGCTTCTTTTCTTCCGGGCGAAAATAGCCGCGCGCTTCCAGCGCGTTTTCCAGGTAGGCGAACAGGCTGTGCAGCTGCTCCTTGGGCGCCGGTACCAGCTCCGGCCCGGAGAAGTTGGTCTGCGTCTCGTCGGCGAGGCCGGACTTCATCCATTCATAGGACATGAGCAGCACCGCCTGGGCGATGTTGAGCGAGGAAAAGCCGGGATCGACCGGAAAGGTGACGATCTCGTCGGCAAGCCCGACCTCGTCATTGTAAAGGCCGAAGCGCTCGCGGCCGAACAGGATACCGGTGCGCAGCCCGGCCTCGCTGCGCGCCCTGAGCGCCCTGCCCGCTTCCACCGGACCGCGCACCGGCTTGAAGCCGTCGCGCTCGCGCGCTGTCGTGGCGAAGACGAAGTTCAGGTCGGCGACCGCCGAGGACAGATCGTCGAAGACCTTGGTGGCGTCGATGACGTGGTCGGCGCGGCTGGCGGCCGCGCGCGCCTTCTCGCTCGGCCAGCCGTCGCGCGGATTGACAAGGCGTAATTCCGACAAGCCGAAATTCGCCATGGCCCGCGCCACCATGCCGATGTTCTCGCCGAGCTGCGGCTCGACCAGGATGATCACCGGTCCGGCGGAAGCGGTCTTGGTTGTGTCTTCTGTGGCTGGCATGGCTATTGGTAACCGGGGTTTGCGGCGTTTCGGCGTCCCCTGCCACATCCGGACCGGAAAATGAAGCATTCACAACAGCGGTGCCCATCCGCCCCGGCGCGGATCGCGGTTTGCGCGCTGAAAAAGCCTTTGATATACGCTCCGCATCCCCGGCCGAAACCATGCGGGCAAGGCCGTCCAGATCCCCCAGCAACGAGGCATTCTTTCCATGGCGAAGATCAAGGTGGCGAACCCGGTCGTCGAGCTCGACGGCGACGAGATGACCCGCATCATCTGGCAGTTCATCAAGGACAAGCTGATCCACCCCTATCTCGACCTGAAGCTGGAATATTACGATCTCGGCATCGAGCACCGCGACGCCACCAATGATCAGGTGACGATTGATTCCGCCAATGCCATCAAGAAATGGGGCGTCGGCGTGAAATGCGCGACGATCACCCCCGACGAGGCGCGCGTCGAGGAATTCAAGCTGAAGAAGATGTGGAAGTCGCCCAACGGCACCATCCGCAACATTCTCGGCGGCACCATCTTCCGCGAGCCGATCATCATGAAGAACGTGCCGCGCCTGGTGCCGGGCTGGACCAAGCCGATCGTCGTGGGCCGTCATGCCTTCGGCGACCAGTACCGCGCCACCGACTTCCGCTTCCCCGGCAAAGGCAAGCTGACGATCAAGTTCGTCGGCGAGGACGGCCAGGTCATCGAGCATGACGTCTATGACGCGCCGGGCGGCGGCGTGGCCATGGCCATGTACAATCTCGACGAGTCGATCCGCGAGTTCGCCCGCGCCTCGCTGAACTACGGCTTGCTGCGCAATTTCCCGGTCTACCTGTCCACCAAGAACACCATCCTTAAGGCCTATGACGGCCGCTTCAAGGATATCTTCCAGGAGGTCTACGAGAAGGAGTTCGAGGCCGAGTTCAAGGCAAGGAAACTCTGGTACGAGCACCGCCTGATCGACGACATGGTCGCTTCCAGCCTGAAATGGTCGGGCGGCTATGTCTGGGCCTGCAAGAACTATGACGGCGACGTGCAGTCCGACACCGTGGCGCAAGGCTTCGGCTCGCTCGGCCTGATGACCTCGGTGCTGATGACGCCGGACGGCAAGACGGTGGAGGCGGAAGCCGCGCACGGCACCGTGACGCGCCACTACCGGCAGCATCAGAAGGGCGAGGAAACCTCGACCAATTCGATCGCCTCGATCTTCGCCTGGACGCGCGGCCTCGCCCACCGCGCCAAGCTCGACGACAATGCCGAGCTCAAGCGCTTCGCCGAGACGCTGGAAAAGGTCTGTATCCAGACCGTCGAGAGCGGTTTCATGACAAAGGACCTGTCGCTGCTGATCGGTCCCGACCAGCCCTGGCTCTCGACCACCGGCTTCCTCGACAAGATCGACGAGAATTTGCAGAAAGCGATGGGGTAAACCCACATTCGGCATACCGAAGGCTCCGGAAGGAGCCTTCTTTTTTGGTACTCCGACGAGCGGAGGGGAGCGCTGATCGATGGCCAAGTCAACTCTCTACGGCGCGGACTACAGCGTCTATGTGCGCATCGCACGGATGACGCTGGAGGAGAAAGGCGTCGGCTACGAGCTCGTTCCCCTCGACATCTTTGCCGCCGAAGGCATCCCGGCCTGGTATCTGGAACATCACCCTTTCGGCCGCATCCCGGCCTTCGAGCACGACGGTTTTCGACTGTTCGAGACCGGTGCGATCACGCGCTATGTCGACGAAGCCTTCGACGGCCCGGCCTTGCAGCCGGCCGACGCGCGCGGCCGCGCCAGGATGGTCCAGATCAGCGGCATGCTCGACGCCTATGGTTATCGTGCCATGGTCTGGGACGTCGCCGTCGAGCGGCTGGAGAAAACGCAACCGGATGAGCAGCTGATCGCCAGCGGACTGAGCCAGGCTGAGACGGTGCTCAAGGTTCTGACATCGCTGAAGGCGAAAGGACCTTGGCTGCTAGGAGAGCAACTGACACTGGCCGACCTGCACGCGGCGCCGATCATTGCCTATTTCGTCAAAGTCGCGGAAGGACGCGATTTGTTGGCGCGCTTCGCGGATATCCGGGATTGGTATGCGCGAATAGCTGGACGGCCGAGCTTTGCGCAGACAGAAAAGGCTGGCTGATAAGAATCAGGACGGTCGAGGGACAGCGCCCCCCTCTGTCCTGCCGGACATCTCCCCCACTTGGGGGGAGATCGGACGGCGCACCGGCTTTCGCCAATCTCCCACGTTGAAATACAACCACGCAGAAAAAGGCGAATGGCTGACGCAGCTAATCTCCCCCCTTGTGGGGGGAGATGTCCGGCAGGACAGAGGGGGGCGCTGTCCCGCCAAGCGTGCGGTAAATTCAAACCCACTCGTTCAAGCCGCTTCCAGCGCCGCCTTCACCGCTGCGATCGCGTCGTTGGCCCTGGAGGCGTCGGGGCCGCCGGCCTGCGCCATGTCGGGCCGACCGCCGCCGCCTTGACCGCCAAGCGCGGCGGACGCGACGCGCACGAGATCGACGGCGCTGAAGCGGCCGGTCAAATCGTCGGTGACGCCGACGACCACGCTCGCCTTGTTGTCCTCGCCGGCGCCGACAAAGACGACCACGCCGGAGCCGAGCGTCTTCTTGCCGGCATCCGCTAGCGGCTTCAGGTCCTTCGGCGCGACGCCGCTGACCGCCTTACCGAGGAAGCCGACGCCTGCGACCGTCTCATTCGCGGCCGGGGCATCGGCAACGGCCGAACCGCTGCCCAGCGCCAGCTTCTTGCGCGCCTCGGTAAGCTCCTTTTCGAGCTTCTTGCGCTCTTCGAGCAGCGCCTCGACGCGCGACGGCACATCGGCCGGCGAGATCTTCAAGGTCGCCGCCGCGGCTTTCAGCCGCCTGTCCTGCTCGTCGAGATGCTTGCGCGCCGCCTCGCCGGTCAGCGCCTCGATGCGGCGCACGCCGGCCGCCACTGCGCTGTCCGACAGGATGCGCACAAGGCCGATATCGCCAGTCGATTTCACATGCGTGCCGCCGCAGAGTTCGACCGAATAGGGACGATTGGCCTTAGCGCCATGCAGGCCGGTGCCCATCGACACGACACGCACCTCGTCGCCATATTTCTCGCCGAACAGCGCCATGGCGCCCTCGGCGATGGCGTCGTCGACCGACATCAGCCGCGTCGTCACCGGGCTGTTCTGGACGACGATCTCGTTGGCCATGCGCTCGACCTCTTCGAGCTCGTCGGCCGAGATCGGCTTGTTGTGCGAGATGTCGAAGCGCAGCCGGTCCGGCGCCACCAGCGAGCCCTTCTGCGCGACATGGGTGCCCAGCACCTCGCGCAACGCCTCGTGGATGAGATGCGTCGCGGAATGGTTGGCGCGCAGCTTCGAGCGGCGGGCATGATCGACCTTCAGCTCGACGGCATCACCCGTCTTGATCGTGCCTTTAGCCACCTTGCCGAGATGCACGAACAAACCATCGGCCTTCTTCTGCGTGTCCGACACCTCGATTGAAAAACCATCGCCGGAAATCACGCCGGCATCGCCCATCTGGCCGCCGGATTCGCCATAGAACGGCGTCTGATTGACGATCACGGCGACCGCGTCGCCCTGGGACGCGCTATCGATCGCTTTGCCGTCCTTGACCAGCGCCTGGACGATGCCTTCGGCCTGCTCGGTCTCATAGCCGAGGAACTCGGTCGCGCCGGTCTTTTCCCGCACGGAAAACCAGACCGTCTCGGTCGCGGCTTCACCCGAGCCAGCCCAATGCGCGCGCGCCTCGGCCTTCTGCCGCTCCATCGCGTCGGTGAAGCCGGCGATATCGACCGAGATGCTGCGCTGGCGCAGCGCATCCTGCGTCAGATCGAGCGGGAAGCCGTAGGTGTCGTAGAGCTTGAAAGCGGTCTCGCCGTCCAGCATATCGCCGGCTTTGAGCGTCTCGGTCGCGTCCGAAAGCAGGCCGAGGCCGCGCACCAGCGTCTTGCGGAAGCGTGTTTCCTCGAGCTTCAGCGTCTCGGTGATCAGCGCCTCGCCGCGCACCAGCTCGGGATAGGCCTGGCCCATCTCGCGCACCAGCGCCGGCACCAGCTGCCACATCAGCGGATCCTTGGCGCCGAGCAGCTGCGCGTGGCGCATGGCGCGGCGCATGATGCGGCGCAGCACATAGCCGCGCCCCTCGTTGGAAGGCAGCACGCCGTCGGCCACCAGGAAAGAGGACGAGCGCAGGTGGTCCGCGATGACGCGGAAGGATGCTGCATTCTCCTGGTTGTGGCCGTGCCCGAGCGCCGAGCACGTCGCGTCGATCAGATGCTTGAAAAGGTCGGTCTCGAAGACGCTTTCGACCCCCTGCAGGATGGAGGCCATGCGTTCCAGGCCCATGCCGGTGTCGATCGAGGGACGCGGCAGGTCGATGCGCTCTTCCTTCGTCACCTGCTCATACTGCATGAACACCAGGTTCCAGAATTCCAGGAAACGGTCGCCGTCCTCTTCCGGGCTGCCGGGCGGGCCGCCCCAAATATGCTCTCCGCGGTCGATGAAGATTTCCGAACACGGCCCGCATGGGCCGGTGTCGCCCATCGCCCAGAAATTGTCGGAGGTCGGGATGCGGATGATGCGGTCGTCGGAGAAGCCGGCGATCTTCTTCCAATAACCCGCCGCCTCGTCGTCGGTGTGATAGACGGTGACCAAGAGCTTGTCTTTCGGCAGACCGAATTCCTTGGTGATCAGGTTCCAGGCAAGCTCGATCGCGCGCTCCTTGAAATAGTCGCCGAACGAGAAATTGCCGAGCATCTCGAAGAAGGTGAGATGGCGCGCCGTGTAGCCGACATTGTCGAGGTCGTTGTGCTTGCCGCCGGCGCGGACGCTCTTCTGCGCGGTCGCGGCGCGCGAATAGGGGCGCTTCTCCAGCCCGGTGAAGACGTTCTTGAACTGCACCATGCCGGCGTTGGTGAACATCAGCGTCGGATCGTTGCGCGGCACCAGCGGGCTGGAGGCGACGATCTCGTGGGCCTCCTTGCGGAAGTACTCGAGGAATGTCGCCCGGATGTCGTTCACGCCACTCATTGCATACTGCCTTTTTCGCAAGAACCGCCGGCCCGGCCGGCGGCAAATGGGCTTTGGTGTTTCAGAAGATAGATTGGCCTTTTAGCGATAGCTCTTGTGCCTGTCCAGAAACACGGAAAACAGGCGTGTCGCTCAAAACTGCGCAAGCGGTTTTGGGAAAACGACAGGCACAAGCATGGACCAAAGCGCATTGCCTGAATTCATTGCAGCGCGACGCGCTTTGGGCCGATCGGCGGACGAGCGGCGGCTCAGCCCCGCCCGCACAATGCAAAACCGCCGGCACGAAGGCCGGCGGTTCGGGTTACGCAATACAAGAACTCGATTACATAAGCATAAGGCGATAAACCAGGATTGCGGCCGAACTCCGGCTAAGCCAACCAACTATCCTCGGGCGCCTGCGGATCGCCCCGGAGCGCAAAATCCCAGGTAAACGCACTTTACAGGGCGCCGGCTTCATCCTCGAAACCGTCGTCGCCGCCTTCGGAGCCGCCATTCTCGAGGAATTTCTCGGCGATCAGTCCGGCATTCTGGCGCAACGCAAGCTCGACCTCACGCGCCGTATCAGGATTGTCGCGCAGGAACAGTTTTGCGTTCTCGCGACCTTGGCCGAGGCGCTGGGAATTGTAGGAGAACCAGGCGCCCGACTTCTCGATGACGCCGGCCTTGACGCCGAGATCGATCAGCTCGCCTGTCTTCGACACGCCCTCGCCATACATGATGTCGAACTCGACCACCTTGAAGGGCGGGGCCAGCTTGTTCTTCACCACCTTGACGCGGGTCTGGTTGCCGACGACCTCGTCACGGTCCTTGACCGAGCCGATGCGGCGGATGTCGAGGCGCACCGAGGCGTAGAATTTCAGCGCGTTGCCGCCGGTGGTCGTCTCGGGCGAGCCGAACATGACGCCGATCTTCATGCGGATCTGGTTGATGAAGATGACCATGGTGTTGGAACGCGAGATCGAGGCGGTCAGCTTGCGCAGCGCCTGGCTCATCAGGCGAGCCTGAAGACCGGGCAGCGAATCGCCCATCTCGCCTTCGATTTCAGCGCGCGGCGTCAGTGCCGCCACCGAGTCGACGACCAGCACGTCGATGGCGCCCGAACGCACCAGCGTGTCGCAGATCTCCAACGCCTGCTCGCCGGTGTCGGGCTGCGAGATCAAAAGGTTCTCGAGGTCGACGCCAAGCTTGCGGGCATAGACCGGATCGAGCGCGTGCTCGGCATCGACGAAGGCGCAGATACCGCCCTTCTTCTGGGCTTCCGCCACCGTGTGCAGCGCCAGCGTCGTCTTGCCCGAGCTTTCCGGCCCGTAGATCTCGATGATGCGGCCGCGCGGCAGGCCGCCGACGCCGAGCGCGATGTCGAGGCCGAGCGAGCCGGTCGGCACGGTTTCGATCTCGACCACCTGCTCGTTGGCGCCGAGCCGCATGATCGAGCCCTTACCGAACGCGCGCTCGATTTGCGACAGCGCCGCGTCCAGAGCCTTTGATTTGTCCACTGCCTTATCCTCTACAAGCCGCAAAGAATTCTGAGCCATGATACATCACCCCTTGGTCGTCAATGAAGGCCGGACAAT
The DNA here is from genome assembly GCF_020165035.1 of Mesorhizobium sp. CA6. Lineage (NCBI taxonomy): Bacteria > Pseudomonadati > Pseudomonadota > Alphaproteobacteria > Hyphomicrobiales > Phyllobacteriaceae > Mesorhizobium > Mesorhizobium sp. CA6. The sequence goes on from NZ_JAIUHI010000008.1 coordinate 56,890, forward strand.
CCGTGATCCCTGCTTGTTTTGTACCTTTTTTGTTCTCATTTGGCAAGGGGCAACAAATATCTGAAAAATAATCAATATCTGGATTTGTTCTATTTTTGTCTCACCAGGGCTGGTGCGGAGTGCAACCACCGGTCCAGAAGAGATTTCGATACCCGGCCGTCCGAATCGCAACCCCGATTGCAGGGCGACCTGAGGAAACCTAGAGCAATTGCGGTGCGTGCCGGCTTTCCGTCCAGGATAAAGACTTAGAGCAGTTCAGCGATTCCGTGAAACGCTGAACCGCTCTAGTGTGCGCGGCCGCACGATCAACGAAAGTCATCGACCCGAAATGCCGATATCCCCAACAATCCTGGCGCTTGGCGGCGCCCATATCGACCGGCGCGGCCAGGTCTCGGGCGTCTATGTGCCCGCGGCTTCGAATCCCGGCGTCATGCGCGAAGACGTCGGCGGCGTGGTTTTCAACGCGCTGCGCAGCGTGGTGAAGCGCGGCGTGTCGGCCTCGCTGATCTCGGTGCGTGGCGGTGACGCTGCGGCGGACACGGTCGCCTCGGCGATCGACAACGCCGGGATAAAAGACCTTTCGGTGGTGTTCCTCGACCGCACGACGCCGAGCTACACGGCGCTGATCGATGCCGAAGGCGAGTTGATCGTCGGGCTTGCCGACATGGCGCTCTACGACCTTGCCTTCCCCAAACAAATAAGGCGCGCCAAGGTGCGCGAGGCGATCGCCGCCACCGACGCCATCCTGTGCGACGCCAACCTGCCGACGGCCGCGCTGGAGCGTCTGCTGGCGCTTGCCGGCGGCCGGCCGGTCTTCGCCATCGCCGTCTCGCCGGCCAAGGTCGTCCGCCTGGCGCCGCTGCTCGACAACCTGTCGCTGCTCTTCATGAACCGCCGCGAGGCCGCCGCGCTGGTCGGCGCGGCGCCATCCGGCGAAACGCTCGTCGACGCGCTCCGGCGGGCTGGCCTGAACGCCGGCGTGGTCACGTCCGGCAGCGCTCCGGTGCTGGGCTTCGACGATACCGGCATCTTCGAGATCGACCCGCCCGCGCCGCGCAAGGTGGCCGACGTGACCGGCGCCGGCGACGCCTTGACCGGCGCAACCGTCGCCGCCTTGCTGCGCGGCCTGCCGCTGCGCGCAGCACTACGCGAAGGCCTTGCCGCGGCGATGCTCGCCATAGAGAGCCCGCAGGCCGTGCCGTCCTTCACGATCGCCACCTTCACGCAGGCGCTTGCCCTTGTGCCGGAGCCGCGGGAAGTGGCATAGGGCCACCACTGCCGAAGCAATCCCTTCGGATCGGAGACAGCCATGACACCTGACACCGCCCGCCCCTTCGTCGATATCCATCCGCCGGTGGCCGAGGCGCTTGCCGCCGGCCGGCCCGTGGTGGCGCTGGAAAGCACCATCATCACCCACGGCATGCCCTACCCCGACAATGGCGCAATGGCTGCCAAGGTCGAGCAGATCATCATCGACTGCGGCGCGGTACCGGCAACGATCGCCGTGGTCGACGGCCGCATCAAGATCGGCCTCTCCGACGGCGAGCGCGAATCGCTTGCCATGACGGGCGACGCCATGAAGCTGTCGCGCGCCGATCTCGGCTTCGCGGTCGCTCAAACGCGCACCGGCGGCACCACGGTTGCGGCGACCATGATCGCCGCGCATATGGCCGGCATAAAAGTGTTCGCCACCGGCGGCATTGGCGGCGTCCACAAGGGCGCTGAGAAAAGCTTCGATATCTCGGCCGACCTCGACGAATTGGCGCGCACGCCGGTCATCGTCGTCTCGGCCGGCGCCAAGGCGATTCTCGACATCGAAAAGACGCTGGAAGTGCTGGAAACGCGCGGCGTACCGGTTATCGGCCATGGCTGCGAGACGATGCCCGCCTTCTGGTCGAGGCAGTCGCCCTTCCGCGCACCGCTGACCCTTCATGCGCCGGAAGACATCGCGCATTTCTACCGAACGCGCCAAGCGCTGGGCCTGGGCGGCGGCATCCTCGTCGCCAACCCGGTGCCGCAGAATGACGAAATCCCGGCCGCCGAGATGGACGGCTACATCCAGGCCGCGCAAAAGGCGGCCGAGGCGCTCAACGTCACCGGCAAGGCGGTGACACCGTTCCTGCTGTCGAAGATCCTGGAGCTGACCGGCGGCCGCAGCCTCAAGACCAACATCGCGCTGGTCGAGAACAATGCGCGGCTGGCGGCGGAGATCGCCAAGGCGTTGTAGGCACGCGCGGCGAAGGCCCCCCTCACCCGGATTGCGTCCCCGCCCTTCGTCCCGCTTCATAAGCCCGCCGCGCCCACACCGCCATTTCGTCCGGATCGTCGAAGGCCTCGTCGGGAATGCTCCAATAGGGCATCGCCACCTCCTTGCCGTGGCGCGAGCCGGTATAGGTCCATTGCTTGCAGCCGGCGGCTTCGAAGTCGGGAATTGTTTCCTCGTCCGCCTTGAGCATCAGCTCGCCGCGTACGACGACCGCGACGATGACGCCGTCGCAATAGATGCCCTTGCCGCCGAACAGTTTTCGGATGGCGATCGGTCCAAGGCTTTCGAACAGTTCTTCAAGACGCGCATTATCCATGCCGCGATCATCTCATCCGTCATCGGCCTTGTCATCGCCGCAACCAAAAGCATGCTGACAGGTTGAAACCTGGAAACGGAGTTCCCGCCATGCCTGTCCTGCTCAAAGGCTCCTGCCGCTGCGGCGCCGTCCGCTTCGAGGTGGAGAGCCACACGCCCGTGCCGTTCATGCTCTGCTACTGCTCGATCTGCCGCAAGCAGCAGGGCGGCGGCGGGTTCGCCATCAATCTCGGCGCCGACTACGAGACGCTTGATATCAGGGGCAAGCGCAGCCTCGGCGTCTATCGCGCCGAAATCGAGGATGACGAGCATCCGCATTGCGAGGTCTCGACCGGCGAGCGCAATTTCTGCAGGAAATGCGGCGCAGCACTCTGGCTCTACGACCCGACCTGGCCGGAGCTCGTGCATCCCTTCGCCTCGGCGATCGACAGCGACCTGCCGGCACCGCCGGAAAAGGTGCATCTGATGCTGAAATACAAGGCGAACTGGGTCGAGCCGGTCGTCGGCAAGAACGACAAGGTATTCGACGTCTATCCGGAGGAATCGATCGCCGACTGGCACAAGCGGACAGGGATGTGGGTGGATTAGCGAGAGGAGGCCGAAATGAACCTCACGACGCACAAGAAGTTCAAAGGCGATCGTTTGATGCCTTGGGGCAAGGGCACGGTCGTCTCGGACGCCAAGGGATATGTTTTTCTGTCCGGCAACACCGCCACCGTCGACGACTACGATCCCTCGAAACACCAGGGCGGCGCTGTCGGCGACGCGGCAACGCAGTGGCGCGAAATCCTGGCCAACATCAAGTCGGACCTGGAGGAACTTGGCAGCTCACTCGACCATCTGGTCAAGGTGACGTTCTACGTCAAAGGGCCTTTTCCGTCCGGCGGCGTCCTCAGCTCACCAAACTTCCGCCTGGACGTGCTGGACGAATTCTTTGCCGAACATTGCCCGAAACACTGCAGTTATAACAACCCGCCGCCATCGGAAGTGATCGGTGTCGCCGCCCTGGCGCAGCCTGACCTCGTCGTCGAGCTTGTTGTCATCGCCGCGCTGCCGGACTGAGCGGAAGCGTTGGCGTCTGCTCAGGCCGAGGCGCGCGCCTCGGCAAGCGCCTTGAGGTCGGCCGGCTTCAGCTCGACGGATTCGCCGCAGCCGCAGGCCGAGCTCTGGTTCGGATTCTTGAAGGTGAAGCCGGTGCGCAGCGTGGTCTGCTCGAAATCCATCTCGGTGCCGAACAGGAAAAGTGCCGCCTCCGGCGCGACATAGACATGCGCGCCGTCGCGCTCGATATGGTCGTCCTTGGGATTCGGCTCGGTCACAAGGTCAACCGTGTACTCCATGCCGGCGCAACCGCCCTTTTTGATGCCGAGCCGGATGCCATGCGCGCTATCGCGCGCAGCCACGATCTCGCGCACGCGGTCGGCGGCCTTGTCGGTCATGGTGATGACGGCGAAGCGTCCCATATTTTTTCCTTCTCCATTCCATGCAGGTTCAAGGCCTGCCGAATGATTCTCACCTAAAATGGTGAAGTTTTACGACTGGCGCAAGGCTATCGGCCTCAATACCATCCGACCGCGACCTGCGCTTCTTCCGACATGCGGTCGGGCGTCCATGGCGGATCGAACACCATGGCGACCTCGACACCGGACACGCCCTCGACGGCGCCGACGGCGTTCTCGACCCAGCCAGGCATCTCGCCGGCCACCGGGCAGCCCGGCGCGGTCAGCGTCATATCGATCTTGACCGAACGGTCGTCCTCGATGTCGATCTTGTAGACGAGGCCGAGCTCATAGATGTCGGCCGGAATTTCCGGGTCGTAGACGGTCTTCAGCGCCGAAACGATGTCGTCGGTCAGCCGCGCCAGCTCGTCGGCGGGGATCGCCGAGGCCGAAACGATGCCGTTCGCGGCCGTTTCCGGCGCTTTTTCCGCGGTGGTGCTCACGTCGTCCATCATCATCACCCGAAGAACTTTCGCGCCTTTTCCAGGGCCTCGGCCAAAGCATCGACTTCGGCCCTGGTATTATACATGCCGAACGATGCCCTGCATGTGGAGGTGACGCCGAAGCGTTTCAACAGCGGCTGGGCGCAATGCGTTCCGGCCCGGACCGCGACACCTTGCCGATCGATCACCATCGACACATCGTGCGCATGGATACCCTGCAATTCGAACGAGATGATGGCGCCCTTGCCGGGCGCGTCGCCGAAGATGCGCAGCGAGTTGATCGCCCGCAGCCGCTCATGCGCGTAAGCCTTGAGGTCCGCCTCGTGCGCGGCGATCCGCTCACGGCCGATCTTCTCCATATAGTCGAGCGCGGCGCCCAGGCCGATCGCCTGCACGATCGGCGGCGTGCCGGCCTCGAAGCGGTGCGGCGGCTCGTTGTAGGTCACGATGTCTTCCGTGACCTCCTCGATCATCTCGCCGCCGCCCATGAAGGGGCGCATCTCCTCCAGCCTGTCCTTCTTGCCGTAGAGCACGCCGATGCCAGACGGACCGTAGACCTTGTGTCCAGTGAAGACGAAGAAATCGCAGTCGAGGTCCTGCACATCGATCGGCATGTGCACCGCGCTCTGGCTGCCGTCGACGAGGACAGGAATTCCGCGCGCATGCGCGATGCGCACGATCTCCTTGATCGGCGTCACCGTGCCCAGCGCATTGGACATATGGGTGATGGCGACCAGCTTGGTGCGGTTGCTCAGGCGCTTCTCGAATTCCTCGATGTGGAAGACGCCGAGATCGTCGACCGGCACCCAGACGAGCTTCGCGCCCTGCCGCTCGCGGATGAAATGCCAGGGCACGATGTTGGAGTGATGCTCCATGATCGACAGCACGATCTCGTCGCCCTCGCCGATCCGCGGCATGCCCCAGCCATAGGCGACGGTGTTGATCGCCGATGTGGTGTTGGAGGTGAAGACGATGTTATCGGTGCTCGGCGCATTGAGAAACCGCCGCACCGACTTGCGCGCATTCTCATAGGCGTCGGTCGCGGCGTTCGACAGGAAATGCAGGCCGCGATGCACGTTGGCGTATTCCTGGGAATAGGCGTGCTGGATGATGTCGAGCACCACCTGCGGCTTCTGCGCCGAGGCGCCGTTGTCGAGATAGACCAGCGGCTTGCCATAGATCTGGCGCGACAGGATCGGGAAGTCGCGGCGGATCGCCTCGACGTCATAGGGAGCGGTTTCGATCTTCTGGTCCATTTCGAAGTCCTTGTCGGCCGAAGCCGCGATCCTTCCAACACCCCTCACCCGTCCGAGCTTCGCTCGGCCACCTTCACCCACAAGGGGAGAAGGTTAGGCGCTAGCCGTGCGTCGAAAACCAGCCGTCGAGCCGCGCTTCCAGCGCTTCGACCAGCGCCTCGTCGTCCAGTTCCTCGATCACTTCGGCCACGAAAGCCTTCACCAGGAGACCCCGCGCCGACTTCTCGTCGATGCCGCGCGCCATCAGGTAGAACAGATGGTCGTGGTCGATCTCGGTGACGGTGGCGCCATGGCCGCAGACGACGTCGTCGGCGAAGATCTCCAGCTCCGGCTTGGTCGAGAACTCGCCGTCATCCGACAGAAGCAGCGTGTTGCAGGCCATCTTGGCGTTGGTCTTCTGGGCGTATTGATGCACATTGATGCGGCCCTGGAAGACGCCGCGCGCCTTGCCGGTCACTACGTTGCGGATCACTTCGGTCGACGTGGTGTGCGGCACGGCGTGGTCGAGCACCATAGTCACATCGGTGTGGGTGTCGCCGGCGAGAAGATTGATGCCGCGCAATTTGAAGTCGGCGCCCTCGCCTGTCGTCCTGACGACGACCTCCTGGCGAACAAGCCTGCCGCCGGCGTTCATCACGAACAGCGTCAGCTTGGCGTCCTTGCCGATATGCGCCTTGAACTGGGCGAGATGCGTGGCCGTGTCCGGCTGTTCCTGCACGATCAGCCAGGTCACTTCCGCGCCGTCGCCGACCACGAGCTGGCTGACCGAAGAGGCGAGCGCCTCGTCGCCCTCGCCTGCCTGGCGCTCGACGACAATCGCCTTCGCGCCGGCGCCGACACGCGCCAGCAGCCGCACATGCGACTGGCCGCCGGCCTGCAGGTTCTGCAATTCGATCGGCTTTTCCAGCTCGGCCCCGTCGGCGATGTCGACGAAATAGCCGTCGGCGACAAAAGCCGTGTTCAGCGCGCCGATCGCATCGTCGCTGCCATAGGGATCCAGTCCTGGAGCCACGCTGCCGTCGGTAAGCTTTTCCGACAGGCGCTGCACCGTGACGCCGTCGATCTCCGGCAGCTTCGTCTGCGAGACGCCGTTCAGCACCGGCAGCACGGCCGAGCCTTCAAGAACCGGCGCAAGCGCCTTGACGACGGCGCCGGCCTCGAAAGCCGGCACCGACGTCAGCAGCCGGCGCAGGTCCGTATAATGCCAGGATTCGACGCGGCGCGTCGGCAGGCCGTGCTTGATCGCCTCGATCGCATCGTCGCGCTTCACCATCACCGCGCCGTCGCCGGGCAGCAGCGACAGCCGTTCGCCGAAGGCGTCGATCAGCGCCGTCTCGGCCAATGTCCGCTGGGGCTGTGCATGCATGTTCATGACTTTTGCCTCGACCGCTCCCATGTCACGCGGCTTGCCCGATCACGCCGGCATAGCCATTGGCCTCGAGATCGAGCGCCAGCGACTTGTCGCCCGACTTGATCACCTGGCCCCTGTAGAGCACGTGCACCGTATCAGGCACGATGTGCTCGAGCAGGCGCTGGTAGTGGGTGATGACGACGATGGCCCGGTCCGGCGAGCGCAGTGCGTTGACGCCGTCCGAGACGATCTTCAGCGCGTCGATGTCGAGGCCGGAATCGGTCTCGTCGAGCACGCAGAGTTTTGGCTCGAGCAGCTTCATTTGCAGGATCTCGGCGCGCTTCTTCTCGCCACCGGAGAAGCCGACATTGAGCGGTCTTTTCAGCATGTTCATATCCATGCTGAGCGAGGCCGCCGCTTCCTTCACCCGCTTCAGGAATTCCGGGATCTTCAACGGCTCCTCGCCGCGCGCCTTGCGCTGCTCGTTCATCGCCACTTTCAGGAATTCCATGGTCGCCACGCCCGGTATCTCCATCGGATACTGGAAGGCGAGGAAGATGCCGGCGGTAGCGCGCTCGGCCGGATCCATTTCGAGGATCGACTGGCCGTTGTAGAGGATGTCGCCTTCTGTGACCTCGTAGTCCTCGCGGCCGGCGAGAATATAGGACAGCGTCGACTTGCCCGAGCCGTTCGGCCCCATGATGGCGGCGACCTCGCCGGCTTTCACCGAGAGATTCAGCCCGCGGATGATCTCGGTGCCGTCATCGACGATGCGGGCGTGCAAATTCTTGATCTCAAGCATGGTTTCTTCCTGAATGTCTTTTGCGGTCAGCCGACCGAACCCTCTAGGCTGATTCCGATCAGCTTCTGCGCCTCGACAGCGAACTCCATCGGCAGCTGCTGGATGACGTCCTTGACGAAGCCGTTGACGATCAGCGCGATCGCCTCTTCCTCGGGGATGCCGCGCTGCATGACGTAGAACTTCTGGTCTTCGGAGATCTTCGAGGTCGTCGCCTCGTGCTCGAACTGCGCCGTCGAATTCTTGGCTTCCATGTAGGGCACGGTGTGCGCGCCACACTGGTCGCCGATCAGCAGCGAATCGCAATTGGTGAAGTTGCGCGCGTTGATCGCCTTGCGATGCGCCGAGACCTGGCCACGGTAGGTGTTCTGCGAGAAGCCGGCGGCGATGCCCTTGGAGATGATGCGGCTCGACGTGTTCTTGCCGAGATGGATCATCTTGGTGCCGCTGTCGACCTGCTGGTAGCCGTTCGATACCGCGATCGAATAGAATTCGCCGCTGGAATCGTCGCCGCGCAGGATGCAGCTCGGATATTTCCAGGTGATCGCCGAACCGGTCTCGACCTGCGTCCACGAGATCTTCGAGCGATCGCCGCGGCAATCGCCGCGCTTGGTGACGAAATTGTAGATGCCGCCCTTGCCCTCGGCGTCGCCGGGGTACCAGTTCTGCACCGTCGAATATTTGATCTCGGCATCGTCGAGCGCGATCAGCTCGACCACCGCGGCGTGCAGCTGGTTCTCGTCGCGCTGCGGCGCCGTGCAGCCCTCGAGATACGAGACGTAAGCCCCCTCCTCGGCGATGATCAGCGTGCGCTCGAACTGGCCGGTGTTCTTCTCGTTGATGCGGAAATAGGTCGACAGCTCCATCGGGCAGCGAATGCCCTTGGGCACGAAGACGAACGAGCCGTCGGTGAACACTGCCGAATTCAGCGTCGCGTAGAAATTATCGGAGGTCGGCACGACCGAGCCGAGATATTTTTTCACCAGCTCCGGATGCTCGCGGATCGCTTCCGAGATCGAGCAGAAGATGACGCCCGCCTGCGCCAGTTCCTTCTTGAAGGTGGTGACCACCGAAACGGAATCGAACACGGCATCGACCGCGACGCGGCCCGATTTATAGACGTTGTCGCTGGCTTCCTCGAGCTCCGAGGCATCGGTCTTCTGCACGCCGGCCAGGATTTCCTGCTCCTTGAGCGGAATGCCGAGCTTCTCATAGACCTTGAGCAGTTCAGGGTCGACCTCGCTCAGCGACTTCGGCCCCGGCGTGCTCTTCGGCGCGGCGTAGTAGTGGATGTCCTGGAAATCGATCTTCGGATAGTGGACGCGCGCCCAGGTCGGCTCTTCCAGCGTCAGCCAACGGCGATACGCCCCCAGACGCCATTCCAGCATCCAGTCCGGCTCATCCTTCTTTGCCGAGATGAAACGAATGATGTCTTCGCTAAGGCCCTTGGGGGCCTTGTCCATCTCGATCTCTGTCTGGAATCCATATTTATACTGGTCGACGTCGATCTTTCGAACCCGATCGATCGTCTCCTGCACAGCAGGCATAAGCGTTCTCCATCCACGCCGGGGTCAAGGCCCGGCAGTTTTCAAACTATGGCACCGCCGAAATCGCGTCCCAGGGAGGGACTCGCGGCGGAGTAAGTTTCATATAGTGCGTGTCCCCCGGAAATTCACCCGGCCAGGACAAAACGCACGGCTCTACCAGGCCCTAAAGCCTGAATTCTTGTTCAGGCAGCGGAAATCCGAGAACCGCAAGGCGTTTCTCGCTCCGATGCTCCGCCGTCAGGCGGCTTCTTCCTTGCCCGCGCGGCGGGCGACGATGCAGGCCAGTGCCGCCCGAAACGCCGCGATATCCTCGGGGCCGGTGGCCCGACCGATCGAGACCCGCAGCGCGCCCAGGCTGTCGCCATGCCCCATCGCCTTCAGCACATGGCTTGGCCCGACCTTTCCCGACGAGCAGGCTGAACCCGCAGACAGCGCGACGCCGGCGAGATCGAAAGCGATCTGCGCCGTTTCGGCCTTGACGCCGGGAATAGCGAAGAATGTCGTGTTGGCAAGCCTGAGAGTGCCATTTCCGAAGATTTCCGCGTCCGGCGCGAGGTCGCGCACGATCGCCTCGACCTCGTCGCGCCGGCTCGCGATGGCGTCCATGTCGGCGAGACTGGCCAGCGCGGCACGCGCCGCAGCGCCGAAACCGGCGATCCCGGCGACGTTTTCCGTGCCGGCGCGGTGGCTCTTCTCCTGGCCGCCGCCATTGATCAGCGGGCGCGGCATCATCAGGTCGGATGCAGCCACGATCGCGCCGACGCCCTTCGGGCCGCCGATCTTGTGCGAGGACAGGATCAGATAATCGGCATAAGGAATTGACATATCGAGCGGAATCCGCCCGGCAGCCTGCACGGCGTCGACGACCAGCACCCCGCCGGCGGCCTTGACGATCTCGCCGATGCGCCCGATCGGCTGGATAACGCCGGTCTCGTTGTTGGCGGCGTGGATCGCCACCAGCGGCAGACCAGCGGCCTTGTCATGCGCGCCGAGCGCGGCGGCCAGCGCCTCGAGATCGGCAATGCCGTTCGGGTCGACGCCGATCTTCGTCACCTGCGCCGGCGCGAAGCGTCCACCATTCAGTATGCAGGGATGGTCGGCTTCGGAGACGAAGAGATGGCTCATGCGGATCGATCCGCGCCCCATCTGCCAGTCGGGCGTAAGCAGCGTCGAGGCGGCTTCGGTGGCGCCGGAGGTGAAGACGATATGTTCAGGCTTGGCGTTGACCAGCCGCGCCACGTCGCGGCGCGCGTCCTCGACCAGCCGGCGCGAGGCGCGCCCTTCCGTGTGGACCGATGACGGGTTGGCGGCATCGAGCGCGGCGACCATCGCTGCCCGCGCTTCCGCAATGAGCGGCGCGCTGGCATTGTAGTCGAGATAGGCGCGGGCTGCGGCCATTTTCGCTCAGTTCGTCCTTCCGCCGACTATCCCGCCAGGATAGCGCGTTATTTCCTTGAAATTGCAAGGCAAGCCGTCCTATTTACCCGGCTTGCGGCGCGGGCGGCCGGACCATCGGGTTTCGGCCTCCCAGTTTTGAACAATTCTAAACTAGCTTCTAGGAACACGCTCGCCCGGCGTCAAGGCCACAGAAGATGTGGGGCCGCGGGTGAGTCGGGATCAGGAAAGTTCCGGGCGAGCGCATTCATATGCCATGTGGAGTATTTTATGCCTGAGGTCATTTTCGCCGGTCCGGCTGGTCGCCTGGAGGGACGCTATCAGCCCTCGAAGGAAAAGAGCGCCCCGATCGCCATCGTGCTGCATCCGCACCCGCAATTCGGCGGCACGATGAACAACAAGATCGTCTACGACCTCTTCTACATGTTCCAGAAGCGCGATTTCACCACGCTGCGTTTCAATTTCCGCGGCATCGGCCGCAGCCAGGGCGAGTTCGACCATGGCACCGGCGAATTGTCGGACGCGGCCGCCGCGCTCGACTGGGTGCAGTCGCTGCATCCGGATTCGAAGAGCTGCTGGGTCGCCGGCTATTCCTTCGGCGCATGGATCGGCATGCAGCTCCTGATGCGCCGGCCCGAGATCGAGGGTTTTATTTCGGTCGCGCCGCAGCCCAACACCTACGACTTCTCGTTCCTGGCGCCCTGTCCGTCGTCCGGCCTCATCATCCATGGCGATGCCGATAAGGTGGCGCCGCCGAAGGATGTGCAGGGCCTGGTCGACAAGCTGCACACGCAAAAGGGCATCACCATCACGCAGAAGACGATCCCAGGTGCCAACCATTTCTTCGCCAACGATTCCGAGCTGCTGATCCAGGAGTGCGCCGACTATCTCGACCGTCGCCTGGCGGGCGAGCTGGCCGATCCGAGGCCGAAGCGGCTGCGCTAAGCGCGGAAGGCCGCCAGTCAGGGCGTCTTAAGGAATCTGGGTTTGATCGACTCCGGCCTCGACCGTATCGGCTGTCGAAGCCCTGCCTCTTGGCGCGCGGGACGGTACCAACCGGAACGTCCGCTTGCGCACCGGCAGCTTCGAATCGGTCTGGCCGAAGATGAAGCCGAGCCGGGCAAACACCAGCCCCGATAGCACCGCGAACGCCAGTCCGAGCCCGAAGCCCGCGACCGTGTCGCTGGGATAGTGCGCGCCGACGAAAATGCGTGTCGAAGCGATGCAGGCGGTGATCGCCAGCGCTATGTACCAGCGCCGCGGGAACAACAGCAGCAGGATCCCGAAGACGGCGCCCATCGTCGTGGCATGGCCGGACGGGAAACCGGCAAAGCGCGCGTCCATGGCGAAAGGATGCAGCGACAGGACGCCAAAGCTGTCGAAATAAAGCGGCCGGGCGCGGCCGATTCCGTATTTCAGCACGTTGACCGCAACACCCGACAGGCCGACGGCGCATAGCACCAGGAACGCGAAACACGTCCAGTTGTAGACGATCATCCGGCCATGCCGGGACAGGCCGCGCCAATCCGTCAGATTGGCGGCAACAAGGCAGAGCGCCGCTGGAATGAGATACCAGCCGCCGAGGCCGAATTGCGTGAAGAAATCGGTGAAGCGCGCAAATCCGGAGGACCATTGGCCGCGCATCTCGCCCGCGCTGATATCGAGGCGCAGGAAAGTCGCAACAGTGAGCAATATCCAGGCTATGAGCCAGACGCTCCACAGAATTCTCGGATAGCGCGCCGGCCGCACGGCAAAGCGTCGCCTCACGATCGACATCGTGTCGCGGAAATTGCCGAGCGAGCGGCGGTAAAGGGCAAGGGGCGGCGCGGCAGACATGGCTTCGGCGCAAAGTCTATAGGGACATTCGATGCCCGACGCTATTCATCACGGAGCCACCCGATAAAGCCCGAGCGACAACTTGTCTCCTGACGAATAGTTGATGCCATTGATCTCGGTCAGCCGCTTCGCCGATTTGCCCTGGGCGGCCAGCACGTTGGTAAGCTTCTGCTCGTCCTTGATCGGCGCCAGCCCGAGCGCGCAGGATGGATCGGCAAGCAGATGTTGCCCCACGCCCTCGATGTCGGTCAGCACGGTCTTGGTGCCGACCAGGAAGACCAGGCTTGGCTCCTGGAACTTCGCCGAGGCAAGCACCGTGGTGTCGCAAGGGCGGTTGGCGTCGACAGCGGCCTTGACGGCGGGGCTCAGCCAGATCGGTTTCAGCGACGGCGCGATCACGCCGAACAGCAAGCTGAAGGTGATGCCGGCGCCGACGGCGATGGCCGCGATCCGCGGCAGCGGCACCTGCAACTGCCTGGGGAAGGCAAGATAGCCGGTGACCAGAGCGGCGATCGCCGCCGGTATGCTCCACCAGGAGAAGGTCTTGGCGAGGTAAAGCGGCGCGCCGACGCAGACCACGGCAAGGCCGATCGCCACCACGGCAAGGCCGAAAGCCGTCGCCCACCACAGCCATGTCTGCCAGCGCTTCAGTGGCGCGTTGGCCTCGTCCGCCGGCAAGGTGAGCAGCCAGCCGACCAGAAGCGCCATGCCCGGATAGGCCGGCATCACATAATGCGGCAGCTTGGTCGGGATCGCCTCGAACACCAGCCAGAACGGGATGTACCAGGCCAGGCAGAAGCGCAGCCGCGGATCCTCCCAAAACCGGTTGATAGCCTGGAGCCCGGCGCCGACCGCGATCAGCCCGAAGGGCCACATGAACAGCGAATAAGTCAGCATGTAGAAGCCGGGCGGCAGGCCGTGCGATTCCTCGCCCTGCGCCACCTTGTTCAGCATGTCCTTGCCGACCGCTTCCTGGAAGAAGGCCCCGCCGCTCTTCCAGGTGATGAGGATCAGCCACGGCAGCACGATCGCCAGCACGATCAGGACGCCGCGCACCAGCTTCATCTTGAGGAGCCAGCGCCAGTCGCGGTCGAAGGCAAAGAGGGCAGCGGCGGTCAGCAGCGACAAAAGCGGTGAAACCGGGCCCTTGATGAGGATGCCGAAGCCTTGCGCGATCCAGAAGATCCACGGCAGATGCCCGGGAACCGGTTCGTTGCGCTTCGAAGCCCAATAGACCTGCGCCAGCGCGCCTTGCGCTATCACGCAGCAGGCGAGAAGCATGGCATCGGTCTTGGCGTCGCGCCCCTCGAAGGCGGTGGCGAAGATCGCCGCCATCATCAGGCCGGCGGCCAGCCCGGCACTGGCGCCGAAGAGTTTCGTCCCGGTCCAGCCGATGCCGACGACAGCGAGCGCGATGCCCAGCATCGAGACCAGGCGATAGACCCAGATCGGCGCCGCAGCCCCCTCGCCGCTCAACGCCACGGCGGCCGACTGCAGCCAGTAGATGCCGATCGGCTTCTTGTAGCGCGTGACATCCTGCAGGCGGATATCGACATAGTCGCCGGTCTCGACCATCTGCTTGGTCGACTGGACGAAACGGGATTCATCGCGGTCGACCGGCGGCAGGCTTGCCAGCCCGCTGACGGTCATGACGATGCTGAACAGAAAGAGGATGAGGGTGTTCCTGTTCATCGCGGGAGCTTTTCCGATCTGAAACTGCGGGATGGCCCCGTCGCGGTGCATGGCGCCGTGTCTTTGCGCGGCGCCTCATTACGCCAGCAAAAAGGGCGAAGCAAGGACGCGCCGCGCCGTATGCGATTCCAAGCAAAACCGGAAACCACTTTTGCTGACCGCGTGTTTGTTGGTTGAAGCGCGATCGGACGCAAAACCGGAAACCACTTTTGCTGATCGCGTGTTTGTTGGTTGAAGCGCGATCGGAAGCAAAACCGGAAACCACTTTTGCTGATCGCGCTTGGATGCTAAACGCGCGCCTTCATATCAAGCATGGCCAAGCGCCCGGCGACCTCCAGGAAGAAAAAATGTCCGCCTTCAAATCCGATTTCCTGCGCATCATGAGCGAGCGCGGCTTCATCCATCAGATTTCGGATGAATCCGCCCTCGACCAGCTCTTCGCCAAGGAAACGGTGAGCGCCTATATCGGTTTCGACGCCACCGCCAAAAGCCTTCACGCCGGGTCGCTGATCCAGATCATGATGCTGCATTGGCTGCAGCAGACCGGCCACCGGCCGATCGCGCTGATGGGCGGCGGCACCTCGATGATCGGTGACCCGTCCTTCAAGGACGAGGCGCGCAAGCTGCTCACCCCGCAGGACATCGACGACAATCTCGTCGGCATCCGCCGCAATTTCGCGCCTTACCTGAAATTCGGCAGCGGCCCGGGCGACGCGGTCATGGTCAACAACGCCGACTGGCTGATGCAGATCAACTACGTCAATTTCCTGCGCGATGTCGGCCGGCATTTCTCCGTCAACCGCATGCTTGCCTTCGATAGCGTGAAGCTGAGACTCGATCGCGAACAGTCGCTGTCCTTCCTCGAATTCAACTACATGATCCTGCAGGCCTACGACTTCGTCGAACTCTACAAACGCGTCGGCTGCCGGCTGCAGATGGGCGGCTCGGACCAGTGGGGCAATATCGTCAACGGCATCGACCTCGGCCACCGCATGGAGGGCGTGCAGCTCTTCGCCATGACCACGCCGCTGCTCACCACCTCCTCCGGCGCCAAGATGGGCAAATCGGCCTCGGGCGCGGTCTGGCTCGATGGCGACATGCTCTCGCCTTACGAATTCTGGCAGTACTGGCGCAACACCGAGGACGCCGATGTCGGGCGCTTCCTGAAGCTCTACACGACCCTGCCGCTCGACGAGGTGGCGCGCCTTGAAAAGCTCGGCGGCTCGGAGATCAACGAGGCGAAGAAGATCCTCGCCACCGAGATCACCGCCATGCTGCATGGCCGCGATGCTGCCGAAACCGCAAGCGAGACGGCGCGCAAGACTTTCGAGGAAGGCGCGCTCGCCGACACTCTGCCCAGCATCGAAGTAGCCAAATCGGACCTCGAAGCCGGCATCGGCATCCTGGCGCTTTTCGTAAGCGCCGGGCTGGCCGGCTCGAACGGCGAAGCGCGCCGGCACATCCAGGGCGGCGCGGTGCGCGTCAACGACCAGCCGCTGACCGACGACCGGCGCGTCGTCACGCTTCAGGATCTCGGCCCGGAAGGCCTCGTGAAGCTTTCGCTCGGCAAGAAGAAGCACGTGCTGGTGCGGGCGAGCTGATCGGCCGAACCTTACTGCGCAGTTTGGGACGGTTGCTGCCTATACTCGAAGATCGAGCGGAATATGCCCGGCGCCACCACCGATAGCGGATTGATGTTGAGCGTCGGCTTGTTGGCATTGCCGCGCAGCCGGTAGGTGACGCCGATCAGGCCGCGGTCGCGTCCGTTGCCCAGCAACGGCCCGAACAGCGGCAGTTCGCCGAAGATGCGGTTGAGCCCGTAGACCGGCATGAAGGTTCCGGTCATGTCCATGTTGTTGTTGGGATCGTAGAGCGTTCCCTGGAAGGTCGTGCCGATGCGCGGGCCGCGCAGCAGACCGTTCGCCAGTTTCAGATAGCCGGAACCCTTGTCGATCTCGGCAAAGCCGCGCTCGAACTGCACCCTGGACGTGTCGATGTTGCTTTTGACGGCTTGGTTCAGGCTGCGTGTATCGCCAGCCGGCGTCGTCGACACGATCGAGGCCAGCTTGGGCTCGTTGACGACATAGAAGTTGCGGGCATCCACCTGTCCCTTCATCGGCCCGTCGCCGGCGCCCGAGAGCGACAGCGTGATCGCGCCGCCTTCCATATGCTCGTAGACATTGAGGAAACGCAGGATCGCGCCGGCATCGGCAGACTTCACCCTGAGCACGCGGCCGCCTTCGCTGGTGGTGTTGTTGATCGTGATCGCGGCGCCCGAGCTTGCCGCGGCGGTGACGTTTAGCCCATTCACCCGCGATCCGGCGGCGCTGTATTCGAGCTTGAGATTGGAGAGCACCTCGTCATGAAAACCGGTCAGCGATGCCACATCGGCGCTCACCGAGATCGCGTCGCTGCCGGCGCCCTTCGTGGCTGTATCGACATCCGAGGTGAACTGTTTGATCAGCGAGCGGGCGTCGAGCGACGCGCCGCTGACATCGACAGCGTAGCTCTTGCCTGAACGCTTGACCGAAACGGCGATATCGTCGCCTCTGTTCAACGCGACTTTGCTGAAGCGGGCCGCGGACAGCGAGCCGTTGACCAGCGTCACATTGCCGTCGATCGAGAAGCTTTTTCCGTCGAGAGCGAAATCGGTCAATGTGGTGGTGCTGCCGGACTTCGCCATGTCGAAAGCGACCTTGGCGGGAATGCCGGCGCCCTTGCTCCAGCCCGCCCACGGAATGTCGAGCCTGGCATTGGTCAGGTCCGCCGAAACCTGCTGGGCGCCCTCGCCGCTCTTGTCGATCGCCACCTTGATGGTTCCCGATAGCAGGGCCGACAGTCCAGGCATGCTGGCGTTGCGCGTCTTGTCGTCGAGGACCAGCGTAACCTTGCGGCTTCGCGCCGGCCCGTCGTCGGCGAGCGGCTCGACGAGATCGAGGTCGGCCGGAATGCCGTTGAGCTTGGCCTCGGCGGAAATCACCGCCTGCTTTGGCCCGACGGTGATCGAGCCATCGGCGTCGGTCACGGTCTGGTCCTCGAAAGGCTTCGCCAGCGACAGGTCCCGATAATCGAGCGAAACCAGCCAATCTAGCTTCGAGGTGTCCATGCCCTTGGTCAGCGGAATGTCCGCTCTGACATGGCCGGTGACGGTGCCGGACAGGTCTTCCGGTGCCAGTCCGACATGGCGCATGGCATTGATCGGCTCATAGGAGGCCAGTTCGGCGATCGCCGGCGCCTCGCCCGCCACGTCGATGTCGAGCCCCCCGATGACAATCGGTCGGTTTGCATTCTTGACCGTCAGCGTGCCGCCGCTTGCCGCCACGGTGCGGCCGCTCGGCATATAGACGCTGCCCGAGGAGAGCGCGATATCGACATCGTTACCATGGAACGCAACCGCGCCGACGGCGTCGCGGACCGGCGGGATACGCCCGGCGGTATCGAAGCGCGATCCTTCGATCTGGAAACGGCCGAATACTTCATCGCCGGTAAGCGGCACGCCGTTGCCGAGGCGCCCCGGCGCGACCTGGAACTGCAGATTGGCGTCGGTCACCGTGCCGCCGAACAAGTTGCCCAGCACCCAAAGCCGCGCGTTGCGGGCCGAGAACCACGGCCACAATTGCTTGACATGCGAGACTGGCATGTCATGCACGTTGAGCGACAGCGATACCCCTGGCGGGCCGTGGTCGATGAAGGCGACGGTGGCCGCGCCCAGTACCTCGCCCGGTCCGCCGGAGCGCACGCCGATCTGCTCGGCAACGAGCTTGCGGCTCTTCGGCTGGTAGACACCGGCGATACGGGCCAGGAACTGAAGCGCCGGTTCCTGCGATTCCGAAGGCGCCAGCGTCGAGCCGTCGCTGGTGAGATCATAGCGGTAGGCGGGCTCCTCCCCCGCAGCTGCCGGCTTCGGCCCGATCGATCCGGCAAAGTTGAAGCTGGAGCGGCTGCTCCTGATCAGCAGCCGGTCGACCGAGATCTTGTTTGAACCGGCCACCAGCGTGGCATCGGCTTCGACATCGGTCGGCAGCAGCCCGCGCTCGCCCAGGTCGAGCACCGAACCGTTGAGGGAGAGCGAAGCCGCGAGGCGCGACGGGTTGTCGCCCGACGCTTCCGAGCCCGAAAGCTTCAATGCGATCGAACCCAGCTTGGCGCCATCGGCCGGGGCGGCCTCGGTCGAACTGCCCTTGCCGGGGGCGCCTTCTATCTCGAGATTGGCGTCCAGCGACGAAATGCGCCTTGCCGTCGCATCGCGCGTCGCCGAGGCGGTCAAAGTCGCGTGCCGGCCATCGACATCGGCATCGTAGGAAACCTGCATGCGTCCCGCGCCTGTCTGCGCGACGGTCGCCGAGGCGATGGTCACGCGCTTGACCGGTCCGGCGTCCGGCAGCTTGAACTCGACATTGCGCAGATCGATCTGTCGCATCGAGTCCTCGCGCACGGCATCAAGCGCGCCGTTGACGCCTGAAAACACCGCCGCCGACACTTTCTCCGGGTCGACAAGGCCATCCGCGTTGCGCAGCGCCGCCGTCCAGTCGCTGCCTCCGGAGGGCATGGCCCCCACCACGATATGGGCATCGGAAAATCTGGCGCTCGTCAGCCGGACGTCGCCCGAAAGCAGCGGCAGAAGGCGCATGCCGAAACGTACGCGTCCGATATCGGCCATCGGCTTGCCGTCGGCCGTCTTCAGGCTGACATCGTTCACCTGCAGGGCGACGAAGCTCGACCCGTCGAGCGTCAGCCGAGCCGGGCCGACGGCGACGTTGACATCGATGCCGGCCAGCTTCTCGATGGCTGTCTCCGCCTCAGTCCGCAGGCGCTCCGTGCCGATGCCGGAGGCGCCGAGGACATAGACACCCGCCGCCGCCAGAAGCATGAGCGCGCAAAACCCGGCAAACACCCGGCCGAGGACGCGGAAACGCCGCCGCACGGCTGCCCGGCCGAGCGGCGGCACGCTGCACGCGGACGGAAGCCTCGCCAGGTCGGTGATCTCGTCACGCCTGAACCTGATCTTCTCGTGCTGCGGTTCTTCCTGATCCAAGCAATATTCCGTTGTGACGAACTCGTCGTGGACGAATCCCCGCCTCACGTTATATCGATGATTTCCCGCGCGTAACCGCAAACAAGGGCATCGATATGGCTGACCTCGAGGTGGGCGACGCAGCGCCGCAATTCGATCTTCCGCGTGACGGCGGCGGCTCTCTCAGCCTCGCGGCGTTCCTGGGCAAGCCAGTTGTACTTTACTTCTATCCGCAAGACGACACCACAAGTTGCACCGCCGAGGCCATCAGCTTCTCGCAGTTGAAGCCGGAGTTCGAGAAGGCCGGTGCCGTGGTGATCGGGCTGTCGCCTGATAGCGCGAAGAAACACGACAAATTCAAGGCGAAGCACGATCTCACGGTCGATCTCATCGCTGACGAGGAGCGCAAAGTGATCGAGGCCTACCGTTTGTGGGTCGAAAAGACGATGTATGGGCGCAAATATATGGGTGTCGAGCGCGCCACCTTCCTGATCGGGAAGGACGGGCGGATCGCCCGTATCTGGCGCAAGGTTCGCGTCAAGGGCCATGCCGAGGCCGTGCTGGAAGCCGTTCGCGCGCTCTGAGCGTCGCCAAAGCCCGCCAAAGCAATCGACAATTATGGTCGTTACTCGTCAGATGCCTCAGGCTTCGGCTGCCGCCGCGTCCTCCAGGATTTCGAACGATGGCTCACCTGATCGGCCAGCGCGGCAAGATGGCCACGCAAGCCGCGCGCGCCCATCATGGACGACAGCGTGACTGATTGCGTGGCAAAGCGCCGCTTGAAATCCTCGCCGCCGCAGAGAAAATCAATCGTGGCAAGGCCGCGGTCGAACGACCATTGGATATAGTCCATCATCAGTACCATACCCGGCGAGGCGCGCTCGTATTCGGGATCATAGGTGGTGACGAAAGCCATCATCGTGCCGTGCTGCTCGAAATTGATCGAGACGGCGACGATCGTGTCGTCAAGCTCCAGCACGAAGATGCGCAACAGCCCGAGATCGGCCAGCACCGAAATAAGCGCGGCGAGAACCGGCGAGCCCTTGTCGAACAGATCCGAGGCACGACCATGGCGAGCGAGCCAGAGGCGCTTCAGCGTCGCGACGCGCTCGAGCACCGGTTCGCGCGGGTCCTCCGCATCCAGCAGCCGGAAACGCAATGCACCGCTTTCTTCCATGAACTTGCGGCCGCGACGATAATTCTGCCGGCCCTTCTTGGACAACGTCTCGAACCATTCCGCGCCACCCTGCCAGGAGCCAGCGACACGATAGCTAAGTTCAGCGCGGTGGTTGGGCCGAAGCGCCTTGCCATGAGCCGGTTCCAGCAGGGCATGAACACCGGCATCCGGTAGCAGTCGGTTGAGATAGATCAGGTCGAAGCCACCCTGGTCAAAAACATACTGCCAGAGGCGGAAGATCGCCCGCGGGTCGCTGTGAGGTGCAACCAGCGCGTCGCCATAGTCACTGTGATCCTTGGCCGCCCATTCGAGTACGCGGATGCCGGAACGCCTGAAGGTCGCGAGCGCTATCACGCCATCGAGCCGGTCGCCGTTCCAGGCAAGCCCAATCCTGAGCGCGCGCCGCTCCTGCTGCGGGGTGGTGCGCCACCAGGCCGCGATCCAATCCGGGTGCTGGAAGACAAGCCCGCCAGCCCGGTGCCAGAGCGCGCTCCAGGCCGGTGCGATCTCGGCAAGGCGCGCCGCCGTTGTCACGACTTCGAAGGTGCGTGTCCGCGGGATTGCGAGAACAACGGGAGCGTTCATGGCCGTGTCCCCTCCGAGGCTCGCGAGGTGCGTGACCGTGGCTTTCCGGGCCGGATGCGCCTGGCAATATGTCCCCACATCCGCCTCAGCGGCATGACGTAAAGGCCTGCGAGCGACTGATAGTCGCGCACATCGCGATCGACCAGTCCGAACTTGAAGTCCTCGTCAGGCTTCGGCACACACAATGTTCCGAAGAGCCGGTCCCAGAACGAGAAGAGCAGCCCGAAGTTCTTGTCGTAGTGGCGCGGATCGACGCTGTGATGCAACTGATGCCAGTGAGGACACAGGATCAAATTGTTGAGCGGGCCGAACGAGATCTTGAAATGCGTGTGCCTGACGAAATCCATCATCAGGATGTTACGCATGACATAGACGTTGACGCCAAAAACGGTCAGTTCGACAAGGTTCAGCGAAATCAGCGACCAGATGCCGAAGCAGAGCCCCACGACGATGCCGTCCCAAGCTCGGTTCATCAACTCGTCGAGCGGATGGACCCGGTCCTTGGTGATCCCGACCATCACCTGGGCCGAGTGATGCACCTTGTGCAGTTCCCAAAGCAGCGGATAGCGATGCTGGGCGACATGATAGAGGTAATAGGAAATGTCGTAGGCCAGGAGCATGCTGACGGTGAAGATCAGAACCGTCACCGGCCCTGCCGGCCCCTCGGTCAGAGGCGGCTGGAAGTGGAACAGTGTCGAAAACAGCCAGTTGGTCCCGTACCCCACCACCGTGACGAAGACGATTCCGGCGGGCAGCATCAGGAAAGGCATCAGGGCCTTCTTCGTGACCCAGAACAGCAGGTCGGCCTTCGCGGAAGGATGGGTGATGACCTCACGCGGGATGGCGAACTCGAAAAACTCCTTCCAGCTCTTCTCCTCGACCGCGCGCCAATAGGCCACAAGCGCGCTGACAAAGGCAGTCAGCAGCAAAAGCCCGGTCGCCAGCAGACTGGTGCCCGAAATCTTGTCGAGGATCTTGCCAACCAGATCGCCCAGCATTCCCACCGCCACGATGAATCCCAAATACCAACACGCCTTTACTCGAAAAACGTCAACTAAACGCAATCGAAGACAGTTAAGAAACCCGAGCCTTGCTCTGCGAGCTACAGGCTGCTCCTGGCAGAACTTTGGTGCTCATCGCCAACGCGACACGGCGTCCGCGTCCTGAAGATTTTCGCGCTACCTCATGCCCGTACTGCGTGCATCCGGCGCCGCGCGGTCGACACGGCAAAACTTTGTTAACCCTAATAATGTGTAATCAGGCTTGTCGTTAGTCCGTAACGAAAGCTTGGTCCCCGTGAAACCAACCGGTCAGTCAGCTGTCTTCGGCAGGCGTAAGGAACCGCACACGGTCATCATCGCCCGGGGCGACGAGATCAGGCATTTCACCATCCGCCCCTGGCTCGCGGCCTTCATCGGCTCGGCTCTGGCGGCGATCGCCATCGGCTATCTGCTCGCGACTTCCTATCTGGTGCTGCGCGACGACCTGATCGGCGCCACGACGGCAAGGCAGGCGCGCATGCAGCAGGCCTATGAGGACCGCATCTCGGCCCTCCGTGCCCAGGTCGACCGCATCACCAGCCGCCAGCTTCTCGATCAGCAGCTGATGGAGACCAAGGTCAGCGAGCTGCTGGCCAGGCAGACCCAGCTCAGCGAGCGGCACGGACGGCTTGGGCCGATCCTCGAGCGCGCCGAGAACGAGGTCGGTGACGCACCTGCAACGGGCGCAACGGCACCCAAGCCCGACGAGCACGCCGAGGTCACCGGCAGCCTTTCGCAGGCGTCGACCTATTCCGTCGCATCCTTGGACGCCGGCGATACAAGGCCCTTCTCGCTCTGGTCGACACGGTCCGATCCGCTTGACGGCGAAACGGCGGCCGATCGCGCCGACAAGCTGTTCGTCTCGATCAATGCTTCGTTGAAGGCCATCGAGGGCCAGCAGCTTTCGCGCATCGCCACGCTTGCCGACAACGCCTACAAGAATGCCGATGCCATAGCGCAGGCACTGGAAGCGGCCGGCCTGCCGGTCGACGGCGAACTGAACAAGAGCGATGTCGGCGGCCCGCTGGTTCCGCTTGATCCCACCATGGGTTTCGACAGCAAGGTCAAGGAGTTGGACGAGGCGCTCGATGCGCTCGACCAGATCAAGAAAGAGGCGCGCAAGCTGCCGCTCGCCAATCCCGCCCCGGGTCGCACGGTGACCAGCCCCTTCGGCGTGCGCACCGATCCGATCCTGGGCAGCGCCGCCCTGCATACGGGAATGGATTTCAGGGCGCCGATCGGCATGCCGGCCAAAGTCACCGCCGCCGGCGTCGTCACAAGAGCCGGCTGGGCCGGCGGCTACGGCCGCATGGTCGAGGTCGACCACGGCAACGGCTTTGCCACACGCTACGGACATCTGAGCGAGATCGATGTGAGTGTCGGCCAAAAGCTCGCCGCCGGCGACGTCATCGGCAAGACCGGCAGCAGCGGCCGCTCGACGGGTCCGCACCTGCACTACGAAGTGCGCCACGATGGCGAGGCGGTCGACCCGCTGCGCTTCCTCACCGTTGGCAAGAAGGTCGCGCAGTACCTTTGACCGGCTGATCCAAATCGGCGCCGTGCCCGATCTCGATCATCCGATCGACAATCCCGGCATCGATACCGGCCGCCGCACCGCTCGCGCCGGCCAGTCAGGCTTTGACATGGATATCCCGCGGGAATCTCGTCAGCGTCTCGTTGCCGGTATCGGTCACCAAGATGGTCTCGCTGATCTCGATACCCCAGCCATCCATCCACATGCCCAGGATGGAATGAACGACATTGCCGGGTTGGAGCACCGTCTTGTCGCCCGGTCTCAGGCTGATCGTATGCTCGCCCCAATCCGGCGGATAGGCGACGCCGATGGAATAGCCGATACGCGATTCCTTCTTCAGCCCGTGGCGCTCTATGACCTTGCGCCATGCAGCTTCGACCGCCTCAGCGGTCGTTCCCGGACGTGCGGTTTCGAGCACCGCATCCATGCCCTCGATCACCGCCTTTGCCGTGTCTGCGACGCGGGTCGGCATCCTGCCGAGCTGCATGGTCCTGGCGAGCCCGGCGGCGTAGCGGCGGCAGACGCCGGCAAGCTCGAGCGCGATCGTTTCGTCCTTTCCGAACCGCCTGTCGCTCCACATGATGTGCGGCGCGGACGCGTTCTCGCCGCCGAGGATCGTCGGCGGCAGCGCCGTGATGTCGCCGGCGAAATCCGGGCTGCCGGCGATCTGCGCCGCCTGGATGGCGGCGATCGCATCGCATTCGCGCACGCCCGGCGCGATGACTTCGTAGGCCCGCGCGACCGCCGCTTCGGCCAGCCTCGATGCGTCGCGCAGATAGGCGATTTCCGGCGCCGACTTCACCGCGCGGATCCAGTTCACGAGCAGGTCGGCGTCGTGCCATTTCGCATTGGGCAATCCGGCGACGAGCCGCGCATGTGCCTTCGGCGAAAAATAATAGGCTTCGAGCTCGACGCCGATATGGCGGCTTCCCCATCCCTTGGCGACAATCCAGGCCGCGATCCAGTCCATGGGATGACGATCGGCGCGCTGAACGTGGTCCTCCGGAAATCCGATCACGTTTTCCGGCTTCATCCAGGCCGTCAGCAACCCGCCGGCCGCATCCATGGCGCGGCCGATCCAGACCGGCTCGGCATCCTCGATGGGAACAAGCACGACCTGCGGCGTGTAGAACGACCAGCCGTCATAACCGGTGATGTAATGCTGGTTGGCGACGTCGTTGACGATCAGGAGTTCGATGCCGCGCTTGGCCATCTCGGCGCGGATTCTTGCGAGCCGCCGCTGGTACTCTTCGCGGGCAAAAGGCAGCTCAATCATCTTTCCTCCTCATCGGGATCGATCTGGGCGGGACGAAGCCCTGTCGTCCACCATTGCGGTGGTTTTGACCGGCGACAATCGGCCAGGACGATGCATGGGCAGGGCCTAGCCGAACGGGGAGCGATTGACTCGAAGCAAGTTGTAGGATGATATGTATCACCCGATATCCAGACATGAACCTTCATGACCGTTCATCGCCTCTCGCCGGAAATCCTCAGCGCCATGGAAGGTGCCGTCGGCCGAAACGGCATTGCCGTCGAGCCGGCTGGAATGGCGAAATATCTGGGCGACTGGGCGGGCGACTATCAGGGTGACGCTCTTGCCGTGCTGCGACCTGGTTCGGTAGCCGAGGTGCAGGCGCTGATGCGCCTGTGCAATGAGCTCGGACTCGGCGTCGTTCCACAGGGCGGCAACACCGGCCTGGTGTCAGGCGCGATCGACAGCAAAGGCGGCGGTCTGGTTGTCTTAAGCCTGGAGCGGCTGAACGCCATCCGGCAGATCGATGCGGATAATTTCACGCTGCGTGCTGATGCAGGCTGCGTGCTGCAGACGATCAAGGACGCCTGCGAGGCGCGGGATTGCCTTTTCCCGCTCGCGCTCGGTGCGCAAGGCAGCTGCCAGATCGGCGGCAATGCGGCCACCAACGCCGGCGGCGTCAACGTGCTGCGCTACGGCATGGCGCGCGACCTGATCCTCGGCCTCGAAGTGGTGCTGGCGGATGGCGAGCTGTGGAACGGCTTCTCCGGTCTGCGCAAGAACAACAGCGGCTATGATTTGAAGCAGCTTTTCATCGGCTCGGAAGGCACGCTGGGCATCATCACCGGTGTCGAGGTCAAGCTGTTTCCGAAGCCGGCCAAGACAGAGACCGCCTATCTCGGCCTGGCCTCGTTCGAAGCGGCCGTCACGCTCTTCAACCGGGCACGCCGCGACTGTTCGGACCTGATCTCCGCTTTCGAGATCATCGGCGCCGAATGCATCGAGCTTGCCCGGCTGGTCGACCCCACAACGAGAGCGCCGGTCCCGGCACCCGTCCAGGTGCTGATCGAATTGTCGTCCAGCGCCGCCATCGATCTCAACGGCCTGCTGGCCGGGTTCCTCGGCGATGCGGTGGAGAGCGGCCTGGTGACCGACGCGGTTCTCGCCGCGAGCACCGCGCAGGCCAGGAGATTTTGGGCGATCCGCGAAGGCCTGGTCGAAGGCCAGGCCAAGCGCGGCTATCATGTGCGCACCGACCTGTCGGTGAAGATTTCCGACATCCCGGCCCTGATCGAGCAGGCCCGCCGCTTCGTCGCAAACGATCATCCCGGCTGGATTCCCCTCGCCTACGGCCACGCCGGCGACGGCAACATCCATTTCAACGTGCTGCCGCCGGCCGACCTTGCCGAGGCCGAGACTCGTGCGCGTGGCGCCGAGGTTATCGCCGGGCTCTATGAAATCGCCGCCGGCCTCGGCGGCTCGATCAGCGCGGAGCACGGCATCGGCCGCAGCCGCCGCAAGGAGTTCTGGGCCGGCCTATCGCCGACGCATCGCCGCATGGTCGCGGCGCTGAAGAACGCCCTCGACCCCAAGGGCGTGATGAATCCCGGCTGTCTGTTGCCCGCGACGGAGACTTTTCCATGAAGCAGAGACTGGCCGCCATCGGCACCGTCGAGACATTGCCGCACCGGGTCGCCGCCTTCCTCAGCCGCGAGATCGAATCCGGCGAGTTGAACCCCGGCGCGCGCCTGCCGACCGAGCAGGAACTGTCCGAAAAATTCGGCGTCAGCCGCAACGTGGTGCGTGAGGCGATCGCCCAGCTCAGGGCCGACGGCATGATCGAGGCCCGGCAAGGCATCGGCGCTTTCGTGCTGGCCCCCGAGCAGCGGGCGGCGATCCGCATCGACCGCGAGGCGCTCAAGGACACGCACAACATGGAGCGGCTGTTCGAGCTGCGCTGCATCCTCGAGGCCGAATCGGCAGCGCTTGCCGCGGCGCGGCGCAATCAGGGCCATCTCGATTCGATCAAGGCTGCGCTCGACCGCATGGGCGGCGAGGAGCGTTGGGAAGAAGGCAGCATCGACGCCGATCTGCTCTTCCACCGCGAGATCGCGCGCGCCACCGGCAACAGCTACATCCATACCTTCATCTCGTTCGTCTGCGAGCAGATCCGCCACTCGATCCACTACGCGCGCATGACCAATCCGCTGCACGATCTCGTCGAGATCAATGTCGGCGAGCATGTGCGTATCTTTGAGGCTCTGGTGGCGGGCGATCCGGCGGCGGCGGAAGCGGCGATGCGGGCGCATATCGTTGGCGCCGCCAACCGCGTCGGCGTCAAGCTGCCGCTCTCGAAAGCCAATGGAGCGAAATAGCCATGCCGACGAGCGTCACCCGCATCTCCGATGTCTGCCTGCTGGTCGAAAACATCGAAAGGACGGTCGACTTCTACGTTGAAAAGCTCGGCTTCCGCCTGCGCCGCCGCGCTGAAGGCTTCGCCGATTTCCATGGCGAGGGCGTGACGCTCGCCGCTTGGGAGCTCGACCACATCAACCGGCATACGGGCGTGTCCAACCTGAGATCGCCGCGCCATGCGCACAAGGTCTGCGTCGCCGTGCAGCTCGACACGCCGGCCGATATCGACTGGCTGCATGGCGAACTCAGCGCCAAGGGCGTGCCCTTCTACGGCCCGCCCGAAAACTACGTCTGGAACGCGCGCTGCGCCTATTTCACGGACCCGGACGACACGCTTTGGGAGCTTTACGCTTGGCTCGACGGCGGCCCTGGCGACTACCACGACGAACAGCCGTAGACGACGCCGAGCCGAAGGGAACGGCGCCTGGAGAAGAGACGAGAAAAGTCTGCAACAGGAGCGAAAAATGAGTGGGAACAGGGACTTCGAATTGAATCGCCGCGCTTTCGTGAAAGGCGGCATGGCTGCCGTGGCGGCCGTATCTGCCGGCATGCAGCTGGTGCTGACGCCCGGCGCCAAGGCCGCCGGCAAGGTCGTCATCCAGTATGACTGGCTGATGTCCAACGGCCAGATCGGCGATATCGCGGCCGTCGCCAATGGCTACTTCAGGGACGCCGGGCTCGAGGTCGAGTTCAGCCCCGGCGGTCCGAATGCGTCGACCGTGCCGCCGGTGATCTCGGGCGCCGCGCAGCTTGGCCAGTTCTCGGAAACGCCGCAGCTCTATTCGGCCCGCGCCAGCGGCGTGCCGATCAGGATCATCGCCTGCGGCTTCCGCACCGGTCCTTATGCATTGACGTCCAAGCCCGCAAAACCGATCCGCGGCGTGGCCGATCTCAAGGGCAAGAAGATCGGCATCCAGCCGACGGCGCGCTTCGTCATCGACGAGATCCTGGCCAAGAACGGCATCGATCCGTCGGAGGTGACCATCGTCAATGTCGGCTTCGACAAGGCGCCGCTGGTTCGCGGCGATGTCGACGCGATCGGCGGCTGGATTACCAACACGCAGGCGCTCAGCGTCGTCGGCGACGGCCGCATCGACCTCTTGACGCGTGACCTCGGGCTGAGCTCCTACGCCGATGTCTATTTCGCGACCGACGCGGCAATCGAAAAGGATCCTGAGACGCTGGCGAAGTTCATCGGCGCCGTCGGCAAAGGCTGGGGCTGGGTCCACGCCAATCCGCAGGAAGCGGTCAAGAAGATGGTCGCCGCTTATCCCGAAATGGATCTCGGCTGGGAGGAAAAGACCGTCAACCTGGTGCTGAAACTCTCCTTCGACGGCGCAACCGCCAAGGATGGCTGGGG
This sequence comes from Mesorhizobium sp. CA6, assembly GCF_020165035.1. Lineage (NCBI taxonomy): Bacteria > Pseudomonadati > Pseudomonadota > Alphaproteobacteria > Hyphomicrobiales > Phyllobacteriaceae > Mesorhizobium > Mesorhizobium sp. CA6. Next base: position 85,666 of record NZ_JAIUHI010000008.1, read on the forward strand.
GACGTTCGATCCGGCCTCGATCGAGGAGCAATTGGCGCTGCTCGACAAGGTTGGCCAATATCCGAACGGCCGCCCGGCGGCCGCCGATGTCTACACCACCAAGATACTCGAACTCTCGGCCGCCGACCGGCCCAAGCTCGACGCGCCCGCCGCGTGATGCCGGACGCGATCGAAGCGCGACAGCTGGATGTCGGCTATGGCGGCCGGCAGACAGCCGTCAAAGTGCTCGCCGGCCTCGACCTCACCGTCGCGGCCGGTTCCTTCCTGTCGATCCTGGGGCCGTCGGGCTGCGGCAAGTCTACCTTGCTCAGAGTGGTGGCCGACCTGCTCGACCCGCTTGGCGGCTCGATCAGCGTGCTGGGCGAAACGCCGCATACGGTGCGCTCGCGCCGCGATGTCGGCTTCGTGTTCCAGGATTCGACCCTCCTTCCCTGGCGCACGGTGCGCGACAATGTGCGCCTGCCGCTCGGCGTCGGTCAGGGCAGCCTTACGCGCAAGATCGAGGACCGCAGCACGGAACTGCTGGAATTGATGGGGCTCGGCGGCCTCAGTGAGCGCCTCCCGCATCAGCTCTCCGGCGGCCAGCGCCAGCGCGTGGCGATCGCGCGTGCCTTGCTCAGCGAGCCCAAATTGCTTTTGATGGACGAACCCTTCGGCGCGCTCGACGAGATCACGCGCGACCGGTTGAACGACGAACTGCTGGCCCTTTGGCGGCGCAGCGGCACGACTATCCTTTTTGTCACGCATTCGATCGCCGAAGCCGCCTATCTCGGCGAGCGCGTCATCGTGCTGGCCGCCAATCCAGGGCGCGTCGTCAAGGACCTCGACATGCGGCCCTTCAAGCAGGAGGGCAACCGCTGCAAGCGCGAGGATCCGGCGATCGTCGCCGCCATGGCGGACCTGCGCGTCGCGCTGGAGCGCGCATCGTGAGACAGGCGCCGCTCTCCCCGCAAATGACGGTCGCGCTTCCCATCCTGGGCGCGGCTTCGATCCTGCTTGCCTGGCAATATCTTTTGCCGTTGCTCGGCGTGCCGGCCTATATCGTGCCGACGCCGACAGCGATCTTCGGCGTGTTCCAAAAGAATTTTGCGCTCCTCATCGACAATCTGAGGCCGACGCTGATCGAGGCGCTGGCCGGCTTCGTCATCGGCAATCTCGCCGCCGTGCTGCTCGCCGTGCTCTTCGTCCACAGCCGCGTCCTGCAAGCCGCCTATTTCCCCATCGTGCTCTTCTTCAACACCATTCCGATCCTGGCGCTGTCGCCGATCATCATCCTGATCTTCGGACTCGGCATGACGCCGAAGATCGTGATTGCCGCGGTAATCTGCTTCTTCCCGACGCTGGTGAACATGATCCGCGGCCTCGATTCGGCGAGCGACAACGAGCACGAGCTGTTCCGCGTGCTGTCGGCGACACACTCGGAGATTTTCTGGAGCCTGCGTCTGCCCCGTGCCCTGCCGATGCTGTTCTCTTCGCTGAGGATCGCGTCGGCCACCGCCGTGATCGGCGCCATCGTCGGCGAGTGGATCGGCTCGGACAAAGGGCTCGGCGCGCTGATCATCCAGGCGACCTTCAACTATCAGTCCGATCGGCTTTATGCGGCGATCGTGCTGTCGTCGTCGCTGTCGATCGCGTTGTTTTGCCTCGTCGTCCTGATCGAGCGGCGAATCATCAAATATTGAGCAAGACGGCGGCCCCCGCGCCGTGTGCTCACGCATCGAGATAGGAACATCCTCCCGAGCAGGCATTCATCGCGCATTTATTCGGCCTGCGGTAGGATGCCGGCGTGCAACCAAACCGGGAGACAATTCGTGTCAAAAGCTTTTCACGTCTCGATCCGAACGATGCTGGCCTTCATATGTCTGGCCGGGCTGGTCGCCGTGGCGTCCGCCCTTTTCCCCGCCTCCGCCTCGGCGCAGCAACTGCGGCGATGCGCCAATGAAGGCGGCATATGCCGCTTGCCCTACCCCACCCAAGTGATCTACGGCGCCCGAGGCCGAACCACCGCACGGTTTTTCGACCGTCGGGCTGTGCCCTGCTCGAACCGCCTGTTTGGCGACCCCGCCCCCGGCCGCGAAAAGGCCTGTTATTTCGTGGCGCGTGGCGGCGGCTATGGCGATGACGACGACTACGGGGACGACGATTACGGCTCACGCCCCTACCGTGGCGAATGGGTCGCCTGCGCCAGGGAGGGTGAGTTCTGCGATTTCAGCGGCCGCGCGATGGTCAGATACGGCGCACGCGGCCAGTACACGCAGGATGTTTTCAGGAACGGCGTCAGATGCGGCAACGACGCCTTTGGCGATGACCCCGCTCCTGGCGCTCACAAGCGCTGCTACGTCAGGCAGTAGCCGTGCCTGAACCCGGCGCGCAATAAGGTGGCGGCCCCAGCAAGGGCCGTCGCCGCATTCTGCTTCAGCTTGTCCGGCAGGCTGGTGGGCGATGACGGGCTCGAACCGCCGACATCTTCGGTGTAAACGAAGCGCTCTACCAACTGAGCTAATCGCCCGCTTGAGCGCGGACCTTTAAGCAGTTAGGGCCGCATTCGCAAGGCTAAATGAACAGACGGCGCACCCGTCGGGGCGCGGATTTCCCCAGCCTCGGCGCCGCTGTCAAAAAACCTTCTCCTGATTGCTGTAATGCTTGAATGCCGCGCTTGACACCCGCAGGCGAACCCCTTATCCACCGCCCCAACGACGAACACGCCTGACACGTGCTCGTCAAGTGCGCGGGTGTAGCTCAGTCGGTTAGAGTGCCGGCCTGTCACGCCGGAGGTCGCGGGTTCGAGCCCCGTCACTCGCGCCACCTTTTCAAGGGCTTAGGGCCCTTTCCCTCCAAAAAAGTTTCAACTTGCGTTCTTGACCGAGCAATTTGCGGCCTTTCGGCGGTTTTCGGATGACATCATGCTCTATCTCTTTGATTTAGAGCCGGATTCAGATTTCAGGTCGACTCGACCTTAAATCATCCGGCTCTCGGCCCTTGATCCCGGAACCATTCCAATCTTGTCCCGTTCAGCCAACGGGCGAAAAGACGGGAGAGATAAGATGGCTGTGAGATGTCGGATTTCCATCGACGATGAGAGGGATGTCGATGAGCTCGCCTTCCAGGAATTGCCGCGGGTTGGCGAAAGCGTGTCGATACCGGTCGAAGGGTCGAGCAGGGACCTTCGTGTGCTTCGTGTCGTGCATATGCCCGGCAGCGAGCAAGGCGCAACGACGATGCTGGAGCTGACCAGCAGGATTCTTTAGCGCTGCCCCCTCGGAATCATTCGCCCAGCACAACCCCGGAAGCGACAATCTGGGCCGTCCGTTCGGTGAGCTTCTGGCGCTTTACCAGCGTGGGCTTTTCGTAAGGCTTTTTCATCCTACCGTTCCAAATCGGCGCGCAGACAGGACGATGAACGCGCTCGCCTCAGTTGCGTTCCGCAATAAGGGGCCGCTAAAAAAGCCGCAAAAAATGGAAGGCGGGAGGTCTCAGGCCCTGGCGAGCAGCGCCTCGACCTCCTGCGATGTCGGCATGGAAGGCGCAGTGCCGGGGCGGGTCACCGAGATGCCGGCGACCGCGCAGGCAAAGCGCACGGCCTCCAGCGGCTCGGCGCCTTTTGCCAGGGCGGCCGCGAGACCGCCGTTGAACGCGTCACCCGCTCCCGTCGTCTCGATCACCGGACCGGCATTGACCGCATCGACATGCTCCGAACGGTTCTTGGTGTGGAGCAAAGCGCCCTTCTCGCCGAGCGTCACGATGACTGCGCCGACACCCTTGGCCAGCAGCGCGTCGGCGGCGCGGCGCGCGTCGTCGATCGAGGAAACCTTGATGCCGGTCAGCCCTTCGGCCTCCGTCTCGTTGGGTGTGACATAGTCGCAGAGCGCGTAGACGCGGTCGGGCAGGCTGGCGGCGGGGGCGGGGTTGAGGATGGTCGTCACCCCTGCCCCGCGCGCGATCTCGAGCGCCTTCAATGCTGCGCCGATCGGCTGTTCAAGCTGGGTGACGAAGACGCCGGCCGACCGGATCAGGCCTGCATGCGCCTCGATATCGGCAGGCGAGATCAGCATCGCCGCGCCCGGGCTGACGATGATGGCGTTGTTGCCGCTGCCTTCCTCGACAAAGATATAGGCCGCGCCCGTATAGCTGTCCGGCGTGTCGATGACGGCGCTTTTCACACCTGCGTCCTTCCAGGTCTGCTTCGCCATGTCGGCGAAGGCATCGACTCCGAGCCTGGTCAGGAAGGTGATGTCGGCGCCGAGCTTGCCTGCCGCCACTGCCTGGTTCGAGCCCTTGCCGCCCGGGCCGAGCTTGAAGGAATTGCCGAGGATCGTTTCGCCCAGGCGCGGCTGGCGGTCGGCGCGATAGGCGGTGTCGGCGACGAACACGCCCAGGATCACAACAGGCTTCATGACGACGGGCTTGCCTGTGGCCATGCTCTTACTCCGCATCCGGCGGCACGACGCCCTTGCGGAAGGCAAAGCAGCCATAGAAGCGGCGCTCGCCGGTCTGGATCACGCAATAGGCTTTCTTGGAGCGCTCGTAGAAGGCGTAGCGCTCGATCGAGATCATCGGCCAGGGCTTGCCCTCGGCGGCGTCGATCTCCTTCTGCACCTCCCTCTGCACCGGCGGGATTTCGTTTGGTTTGCCGACGATCTCCATGCGCGCTGCCGCATCGTCGACGAAAGTATCCAGCGGATAGAGCGACAGCACCGCCTTCACCACCTCCGCCGCCGTCGCGTCGATGCGCAGGAGCTTGCCGAGCACCGTCTGCCTGGCCACGGAATCGGACGGGAAATTGGTGTCGGCGATGATCAGGTCGTCGCCATGGCCCATCGCCCGCAGCGCCTGGAGCACATCGGCATTGAGCAGCGGATTGATCCCTTTGAGCATGGTTTCCTCTTGAAGGGTTGGGTGCGGTCAGAGACGCTTGCCGGTTTCGGCGTCGAAGAGGTGGACCTGGTCGAGACGCGGCTTGAGCTTGAGCGTGTCACCGGGCTTGAAGTCGTGTCGCTCGCGGAATAGCGCCACCATCTCGCCCTCGCCGAACCGTACGAACACCAGCGTCTCCGAGCCTGTCGGTTCGACCACCGAAATCGTGGATGCGACGCCGTCAGGATGGATTTCCAGGTGCTCGGGGCGCACGCCATAGACGACGGCTCGGCCGTCTGCCGCGGCGATATTGGTCGGCATCGGAAACGCCGAGCCAGCAATGTCGACCACTGGCTTCTCGCCCTTTTTCATGGTGCCCTTGAGTAGGTTCATCGCCGGCGAGCCGATGAAGCCGGCGACGAACAGGTTGGCCGGCCGGTCGAACAGCTCCAGGGGCGCGCCGACCTGCTCGATGCGGCCGTCACGCATCACGACGATCTTGTCGGCCATGGTCATGGCCTCGATCTGGTCGTGGGTGACGTAGATGGTGGTCGTCTTCAGCCGCTGGTGCAGTTCCTTGATTTCGGTGCGCATCTGCACGCGCAGCTTGGCGTCAAGGTTGGAAAGCGGCTCGTCGAACAGGAACACCTGCGGATTGCGCACGATGGCGCGGCCCATGGCGACGCGCTGGCGCTGGCCGCCCGAAAGCTGGCGCGGATAGCGCTTGAGATAAGGCGCAAGGTCGAGGATGTCGGCGGCGCGCTTGACCCGTTCGGCGACGACGGCCGGATCGGTGCCGCGCAGCTTCAGCGCAAAGGCCATGTTCTGCTCCACCGTCTTGTGCGGATAGAGCGCATAGTTCTGAAATACCATGGCGATGTCGCGCTTCGCCGGCGGCAGGTTGTTGACGACCCGGTCGCCGATCGAGATCGTGCCGCCGGAAACCGTCTCAAGCCCGGCCACCATCCTGAGCAGCGTGGACTTGCCGCATCCCGACGGGCCGACCAGCACGACGAACTGTCCGTCGGCAATATCGACGCTGACCTCATGCAGGACCTTGACGGTTCCGAACGCCTTGGCCACACTGCTGATCGCGACTTGAGCCATCGTCTCCCCTTTATCGTTTGCGGTGAAGCTAGCCATTGCGAACGGCAACGGCAAGTCGGTATCTTATAGATAAAAAGCCAATCTTGTTGACAAGGTAATCGATTACGCGAATAGTGGCGAGTGCCAATCCGAGAGCAGGCCTGTTATCCTGAAATCGGAGATCCGGCGACGCAGGGTGGGGTCCCACGTCCGGTATGATCGAGGAGAACCGAGAGGCGTTTCGACGTCTGAGAGATTGGCACTTCAATTCAAGCATTGTTGTTCTGGGAGGAACCTGTAGATGAGAGTCGATCTGTATGAAAAACTGATGCGCGCCGGCGCCAGCCGCCGCGATGTGCTGAAGGGTGCGGCCAGCATGGCCGCAATCGCCGCCGCCTCCGGCGCCGGGCTCGGAGCACTGACGAAGCCTGCGGCCGCCGACGACAGTCTGCGCGCGAAAATCCTGCAGATCCCGGGCGTCGGCAAAGGCCAGCCGACGGACGCCGACTTCCAGAAGGTCGGCGAGCTCTGCCTCGAAGCGACCAAGGCCAATGTCAAGGAAGGCGAGTTTGCCGGTGTCGAGCTCACCTTCATGGGCCTCAACAATCAGAACCTCCACAACGTGCTGTTCCGCGGCTTCCTGAAGCCGTGGGAGGCCTATACGGGCGCCAAGATCAGCTGGATCGACCTTGCTCAGGCCGACTACAACGCCCGTCTGCAGCAGTCCATCGCAACCAAGACCGTCGACTTCGACATCATCGAGATGGGCGCGCCTTTCGAAGGCGACGTCTGCGGCAAGGGCCTTACCTCCGAGATGCCCGATTGGGTCAAGAAGCAGATCGATTTCGACGACCTCGTCAACTACCTGAAGCCGCCGGTCGGCACCTGGGACGGCAAGCAGTATCGCGTGACGATCGACGGCGATGCGCACAATTTCAACTACCGCACCGACGTGTTCGCGGATGCCGATCTCGCCAAAGCCTGGAAGGAAAGCGGCGCCACGACCGAATGGGGCGTGCCGAAGACCTGGCAGGAAGTGCAGGCCGTCACCAAGTTCCTCAAGGGCAAGCAGTTCAAGGGCCAGGACATCTATGGCTATCTGGACGCGCCCAAGCCCTGGGGCGGCTTCGGCTTCTATTTCCTCGGCAGCCGCGCCACCGCTTACGCCAAGCATCCCGATGACAAGGCCTGGCTGTTCGACGCCGACACGATGAAGCCGCGCATCAACAACCCGGCCTGGGTGCGCGCCATCCAGGACGTCATCGACGCCCTACCGTCCGAACCCGCCGACCAGATCAATGCCGATCCGAACACCACTGCCTTCCAGCAGTTCCTGGCCGGCACCGGCTCGATGATCCCCTGGTGGGGCGACGTCGGCTCGAATGTGAAGACCAATGACTCGTCGGTCATCGGCGATGTCACCGGCTTCTCGATCCTGCCCGGCTCCGACGACGTCTACAATTCCAAGACCGGCAAATGGGAAAAGCTCGCCAGCGGGCCGAACTATGCGCCGAACTGCGCCTATCTCGGCTGGGGCGTCTATGTCATGGCTCGCGTCGATTCCGACGAGAAGAAGAAGAAGGCCGCATGGTCGGCCGCCGCCCATCTCGGCGGCAAGGACCTGTCGATCTGGACGGCGATGTATCCGTCGGGCTTCCAGCCCTACCGCAACTCCCATTTCAACGTTCCCGAATGGGTGGCCGCCGGCTATGACGAGGCCTTCATCACCTCCTACCTGAAATCGGAAGGCGATTCCTACAACCATCCGAACGCTGCGATCGAGCCGCGCATTCCCGGCATCTTCCAGTACTACTCCGCCGCCGAGGACATCCTGGCCAACACCTTTGCCGGCAAGATGAAGGCGCAGGAAGGCGCCGACGCCATCGCCGCGGCCTGGGAAAAGCTGACCGACCAGATCGGCCGCGAGAACCAGATCAAGCTCTACAAAGCCTCGCTCGGCATGTAGGCTGGCTTATGAGACGTCGCGGCCCGGTGGCACATCGTCACCGGGCCGCATTTTTACCGGCTCGGCCGGTTTGATACGTTTACAATTCCTGGAAAAGTGTGAGCGGTTTTCCGTCCGGAATTGCGTAAAAACAAAGAGATGGAGCGGTTCGCCGTTTCCGTGAAACGGTGAACCGCTCTAGAAGGCGAGAGGCGTGGCTGAGCAGACATCGACTGTGAATGCGTGGCCGGCACATCCGGCCGACCTGATCCCGGCAGGCCGCAAGCGCCTCGGCTGGGGCCTGCTGGCCATTGCAACCCTTGGCCTGCTGGCGATCATCGTCGTGCAGATCCTCTACAAGACCGAGATGTCCACGGTCGGCTTCGACACCTGGCGCCCTGTGGTCTACGCCTACATCTTGTGGGGCGCAGCGCTCGGCGCCTGGCAGGTGCTGACGCGCGGCGAGGACGGGCAGCGCGCGCTGTTCCTTTTGCCGGCCCTGCTCTTCACCATCGCCATGGTGATCTTCCCGACGCTGTTCGGCTTCTACATCGCGCTGACCGACTGGAATCTCAGCTCTTTCAGCGGACGCAGGTTCAACGGCCTCGACAATTTCTGGCAGATGCTGGCCGACCCCTATTACCGCAACGCGCTGTTGAACATGGTGCTCTATGTGCTTGCGGTGCTGGTCGAATATGTCATCGCCTTCGGCCTGGCGCTCCTGCTCAATGCGCAGATCCGGGCCCGCAAATTCTTCCGCGTCGTCTTCCTGCTGCCGCTGATGCTGTCGCCGGTCGCGGTGTCCTGGATGGTCGGCAAGTCGCTGATGGAGTACCGGTTCGGACCGGCGGCGACGCTGGCGCGTCATCTTGGCTGGGACAATCCCGCCTTCTTCTCCGATCCGATCACTGCCCGCATCTCGATCATGATGCTCGACGCCTGGACCTTCATCCCGTTCATGATGATCATGCTGCTGGCCGGCCTGCAGGCCATGTCGCGCGAGGTGCTGGAAGCCGCCCGCGTCGATGGCGCGACCGCATGGCAGACATTCTGGCAGGTCACCTTTCCGCTGATGCTGCCGGTATCGGTGACAGCCGTGATCCTGCGCATCATCTTCAAGCTGAAGCTTGCCGACATCATCATCACCCTGACCTCCGGCGGCCCTGGCGGCGCCACCGATTCCGTGTCGAGCTTCATCTATCGCGAATACCGCGACCGCTCGAATGTCGGCTACGGCACTATGCTGGCCATGGCCTATCTGGTCATCATCGTCGTGTTCGTGACCTGGCTGCTGAAATTCGCCAGTCGCTTCGTGCGCAACGTCAACTGAGCGGCATCATGAGCGTCCAGACCACCGACTACACCGTTTCCGAGATCCGCTCGCCGGCGGCCTTCATCGCCAGCCGCGTCTTCATCTATGGCGCGCTTATCTTCTGGGCATTCGTCTGCCTGTTCCCGATCTATTGGACGATCACCACCTCGTTCAAATCGGCGGTCGACGTCACCCAAGGCCATCTCATTCCCTTCGTCGACTTCGCGCCTGACTGGAAGGGCTGGCGCTCGCTCGGCCTGTCGCCGGATTCGATCTCCCAGACCTCGACCGTGCGCGACGAATTCCTCAAACGCTTCATGAACTCGGTCATCACCTCGGTCGGCGCATCGAGCCTCGCCATCATCATCGGCAGCCTCGCCGCCTATGGCCTTGTCCGCTACCGCTACAAGTTCGCCTGGTTCAAGAACGAGGACATCTCCTTCTTCTTCCTGTCGCAGTTGATCCTGCCGCCGGTCGTTCTGGCGCTCCCTTTCCTGGTGCTCTACCGCGAAGTGGCCCTCCTTGATACGCGCATCGGGCTCGTGCTCCTCTACACGCTGATGGTGCTGCCGATCGTCATCTGGATCATGCGCGACCAGTTCAACTCGATACCCGTTGAATTGGAGGAGGCAGCCCTTGTCGACGGGCTGTCGATCTGGGGCGCCTTTTTCCGCATCGTCATGCCGATCGCGTTGCCCGGCATGGTCGCCGCCTTCATCCTGGCGATGGTGCTGTGCTGGAACGAGTATTTCTTCGCCGCGCTTTTGACATCGACCGATGCCAAGACCATCCCCGTCATGGTGGCGAGCCAGACCGGCTCGCAAGGCATCAACTGGTGGTCGATGGCGGCCTTGGCCACCGCCGCGATCGCGCCGCTGGCCATCATCGGCATCGCGCTCGAGCGTTATCTGATCATGGGCATGACGGCCGGCTCAGTGAAATAGGATGACTTCCCCTTCCCCCCTTGCGGGGGAAGGTGGCCGCGAAGCGGCCGGATGAGGGGTGTTTCAGGGAAAGCCGACGTCTCACTCCGCTGGAACACCCATCATCCGTCTCGGCGCTGCGCGCCGATCCAGCTTCTCCCACAAGGGGAGAAGGAAGAACCGCCCCTATCGCACCAGAATCGACCGCAAATGGTCGAGGATCATCGCGACCCCGATCTTGCCGAGACCCGCCGAGGCTTCCGCGGCACTTTTCGTGTACCAGCCGGTGTTGTCGGCCAAATGCTTCTCGTCCACCGCTTCCGGGCATAGCGCCAGCATCAGCGAGGTTTCGCCGATGCCGGCATGGTCGAACGGATATTTGCCGGTCATCGCGGCCGGCATCAACGGATGCACCTGGACCCAGTTGAAGACATTCTCGCCCTGCGCATGGCCGGCATAGTAATCGGCCATCGCGTTCGAACCCCACCAGCCTTCGCCGCGCTCCTTCTCCAGGAAGCGGAAGATCGCTTGCCGGCCGGCGGTCTTGAAGGCGAGATCGGTCGGCATGCCGGCCGCGAAATTCTCGGTTTGATGATGGATGATGGCGTGGATGTTGCGGAAGCCGATGCGCAGCAGCCCGTAGAACAATTCCTCCGCGAAAGGCGAAAGCGCCGGGCCGCCGACCTGCACCGAGCCGCTGCCTTCCGGCGCAGCGACGGCATAGCTTGCCGCGCCGTAATAGAAGGGCGGCAGGATGACGATGTCCCTTTCCTTCTCGATCAGTTCGACCGTCTTGATCACCGCCAGCGTGTCCATGCCGACCGCCATGTGCTCGCCGTGATATTCGAGCACGCCGAGCGGCAGCACCACCGGCCAGTTCTCCTCGATCGCCTTGCGGATCTGGTGCGGCAGCATCAGTTCGTAGCGCATCTCCTTACTCCATGTTGGTGTGCCTGGCGCGCATCGCTTCCGGCGTCGCATTGGTCAGCGCCTGGAGCTTCAGCACCATGATCTCGAACAGAAGGAACAGCGCGCCTTCGAACAGCGAGCCCATCGGCAGCACCGAGCTTCTCGCCGCGCCCTGGTCGCTGGCCATTGTCTGCGCCGGGATGAGCAGGGTAAGGTCGGCGAGCTTGGCGGCGCTGCTTGCCGGTTCTGCCGTCAAAAGCAGCCCCTTCGCGCCGGCATCGCGGGCAACCCGCATCAAGGTCAGCACCGTGGTGGTCTCGCCGGGCCCTGAGCTCGCCAGGAAGACGTCGCCCTGCCCGAGCGGCGGCGCGGTCATGTCGCCGACGACCGAGACCGGCAGGCCGAGATGGTAGAGCCGCATGGCGAAGCCCTTCACCTGCAAGGCCTCGCGGCCGCAGCCATAGACGGCGATCGTGCCGGCGCCGGCCAGCATTGCGCAGGCGGCGTCGATGCGAGCTTCATCCGTGCGCGCCAGCACCGCGCCAAGCTCATCCAGCGCGGTCGCGAGCATCCCTGATGCGGCTTTGGTCATGACGGCTCACCTTGCCTGCCGGGGCGTCGCTTGCCTCTACGGAATTGCGGCTCGCGACCACGAAAGGCTTGTTTTTGTTCATGCTACCATTGCGAAAATCGCTGTCCAACGAGCCTCGGCACTTTTGCTGGGCCACGAGCGTGATAGTGTCATGTCAGACAAATCACTCCGGGACATCGTCAAACATGAAGACACGGCACTTCGACCGCATCGGCAATGGCGGCATCACCTTCACCGAGCTCGGCTTCGGCACCGCGCCGCTCGGCAATCTCTATCGCGCCATCTCCGACGAGGACGCCAACGCCACCTTGGAAGCGGCATGGGCGACCGGCTGCCGCTACTATGATACGGCACCTCTTTACGGCCTCGGCCTGTCGGAAACCCGCCTCAACCCGTTTCTGCGCGGTAGGAAGCGCGACGACTATGTGCTGTCGAGCAAGGTCGGGCGCATCATGCGCGTCGCCCCGCCGGACCAGCGCACCGGCATCGGCAAGTTCTTCGAGACGCCGTCGCGCCGGGAAGTCTACGACTACTCCTATGATGGCGTCATGCGCTCCTTCGAGGCCTCGCTGGAGCGCCTCGGGGTCGACCGTATCGACATCCTCTTCGTCCACGACGTCGACATCTTTACCCACGGCAGTAAGGAAGCCTCCGATGCCCGCATCGAGGAGTTCATGTCATCCGGCTATTACGGGCTGCTTTCGCTGCGCGACCAGGGCGTCATCAAGGCCTTTGGCGGCGGCATCAACGAGTGGCAGGTGGCACAGACCCTCGCCGAACGCGGCGATTTCGACCTGTTCCTGCTCGCCGGCCGCTACACGCTGCTCGAGCAGGAGGCGCTTGCCACCTTCCTGCCGCTTTGCCAGAAACGCGGCATCGGCATCGTGCTGGGCGGCCCCTACAATTCCGGCGTGCTGGCGACCGGCCCGAAGCCCGGAGCCTTCTACAATTACAGCGAGGCGCCGAAGGAGGTCCTGGATCGCGTGGCGCGCATCGAAACCGTCTGCAAGCGCCACAATGTGCGCCTCATCGAGGCGGCTCTGCAGTTCCCGCTGCAGCATCCTTCGGTAGTGTCGGTGATCCCTGGCGGCCAGCGGCCGTCCGAAGTCGAAAGCAACCGCGCGCTGCTCGACACCAAGATACCTGGGGCGCTGTGGGCGGATTTGAAACAGGAAGGCCTGATGCGCGCCGACGCGCCAACGGCCTGAATGGCCTGCGAACAGCCATAAAAAAGAAAAGCCGGGCTTGCCCGGCTTTTCTGTTCTTAAAAGAAAAAGGTCTTAGTTGACCGCGTCCTTGAGGCCCTTGCCGGCCGAGAACTTCGGCACGGTACGCGCCGGAATCTTCACTTCCGCGCCGGTCTGCGGGTTGCGGCCGGTCGAAGCAGCGCGTTTTGACACGGTGAAATTTCCGAAGCCGACAAGCCGGACATCGCCGCCCTTCTTCAGTTCGCCAGTGATCACGGAGAACACCGCATCGACGGCGGACTGCGCATCAGCCTTCGAAATGCTTGCGGAGTCGGCGACGGCGGACACCAGTTCGTTCTTGTTCATAAAAATTCCCTTCCATGAGAAAACCGGAACTACGACTCATCCGGCAGGAGACGGACTTTAGAAAGAAGCGCTCCGGAACCCAAGCCGAAAACCGCGGAATTCCGGGCTTTTTTCCACTTTTTCGTGGCTTTTCACACGAAAAAAGCCGGGCTTGAAAGCCCGGCTCTCTCTTTGTGCGCTGCAATATTAGCAAATGCTAATGAGCAAGCGACTTTCCAGCATCGTCGCCGCTGTCGACCGGAGCCGGCGCATTGACCGGTTCGACCCACTCGATCGGCTCCGGCATCCTGACCAGCGCGTGCGCGAGCACCTCGCCGACCCGCGAGACCGGGACGATCTCCATGCCGTTCTTCACATTGTCCGGAATCTCCGCCAGATCCTTGACGTTCTCTTCCGGGATCAGCACCTTCTTGATGCCCCCGCGTAACGCCGCGAGCAGCTTCTCCTTCAGGCCGCCAATCGGCAGAATACGGCCGCGCAGCGTGATCTCGCCGGTCATCGCCACATCGGCGCGGACCGGAATACCCGTCAGCACCGACACGATGGCCGTGGCCATGGCCGCACCGGCGGACGGGCCGTCCTTCGGCGTGGCACCCTCCGGCAAATGCACGTGGATGTCGCGCTTGTCGAACAGCGGCGGCTCGATGCCGAAATCGATGGCGCGCGAGCGGACGTAGGACGCCGCCGCCGAGATCGATTCCTTCATCACGTCGCGCAAATTGCCGGTCACCGTCATGCGACCCTTGCCGGGCATCATGACGCCTTCGACCGTCAGCAACTCGCCGCCGACTTCCGTCCAGGCAAGACCCGTGACCACGCCGACTTGATCGTCGGCCTCGATCTGGCCGAAGCGGAAGCGCGGCACGCCGAGATAATCGGCGAGGTTGTCCGCCGTGATCTTCACCGTCTTCTTCTTCGTCCGCAGGATCTCGGTCACCGCCTTACGGCCGAGCTTCATCAGCTCGCGCTCCAGGCTGCGCACACCGGCTTCCCGCGTGTAGGTCTGGATGATGCCGCGGATCGCGTCCTCGCCGACCGAGAATTCGTTCGGCTGCAGGGCATGGTCGCGGATCACCTTGGGCATCAGGTGACGCTTGGCGATCTCGATCTTCTCGTCCTCGGTGTAACCGGCGATACGGATGATCTCCATGCGGTCCATCAGGGGCGCAGGGATGTTCAGCGTGTTCGCCGTCGTCACGAACATCACGCTCGACAGGTCGTATTCGACTTCGAGGTAATGGTCCATGAACGTCGAGTTCTGTTCCGGATCGAGTACTTCGAGCAGGGCCGAGGACGGATCGCCGCGGAAGTCCTGGCCCATCTTGTCGATCTCGTCGAGCAGGAAGAGCGGGTTGGACTTCTTGGCCTTCTTCATCGACTGGATGACCTTGCCGGGCATCGAGCCGATATAGGTCCGCCTGTGGCCACGGATCTCGGCCTCGTCGCGCACGCCGCCGAGCGCCATGCGGATGAACTCGCGGCCGGTGGCCTTGGCGATCGACTTGCCGAGCGAGGTCTTGCCGACGCCGGGCGGGCCGACGAGGCACAGGATCGGCCCCTTCAGCTTCTTCTGGCGGCTCTGCACGGCGAGATACTCGACGATGCGTTCCTTGACCTTGTCGAGGCCGAAGTGATCGGCATCGAGCACGTCCTGCGCAAAGCCGAGGTCCTGCTTGACCTTGGAGTTCTTGCCCCACGGGATCGACAAGAGCCAATCGAGATAGTTGCGCACGACCGTCGATTCAGCCGACATCGGCGACATCGAGCGCAGCTTCTTCAACTCGGCCTCCGCCTTTTCGCGGGCCTCCTTGGAGAGCTTGGTCTTCTTGATGCGCGCCTCGATCTCGGCGGCCTCGTCGCGGCCATCCTCGCCCTCGCCGAGCTCCTTCTGGATCGCCTTCATCTGCTCGTTGAGGTAGTACTCGCGCTGCGTCTTCTCCATCTGGCGCTTGACGCGCGAACGGATGCGCTTTTCCACCTGGAGCACGGAGATTTCGGCTTCCATGAAGCCCATCGCCTTCTCCAGACGCTCCTTGACGGAAAGCGTTGCAAGCATCTCCTGCTTCTCGGGGATCTTGATGGCGAGATGCGATGCAACCGTATCGGCGAGCTTGGAATAGTCGTCGATCTGGCTGGCGGCACCCACCACTTCGGGCGAGATCTTCTTGTTCAGCTTGACGTAATTCTCGAAGTCGGTGACGACCGAGCGGGCAAGCGCCTCGATTTCGACCTCTTCCTCTTCCGGCTCGGCGAGCGCCGTGGCGCGGGCCTCATGGAAATCGGCACGGTCGGTGAACGAGACGATCTTGGCGCGCGAGGCGCCCTCGACCAGCACCTTCACGGTGCCGTCGGGAAGCTTCAAAAGCTGCAGCACATTGGCGAGCGTGCCGATGTCGAAAATCGCACCGGGCTCAGGATCGTCGTCGGCTGCATTCATCTGGGTGGCAAGCAGGATCTGTTTTTCCTGACCCATCACCTCTTCCAGCGCCTTGATCGACTTTTCACGGCCCACGAAGAGCGGAACGATC
Organism: Mesorhizobium sp. CA6; assembly: GCF_020165035.1. Classification (NCBI taxonomy): domain Bacteria; kingdom Pseudomonadati; phylum Pseudomonadota; class Alphaproteobacteria; order Hyphomicrobiales; family Phyllobacteriaceae; genus Mesorhizobium; species Mesorhizobium sp. CA6. Next base: position 101,368 of record NZ_JAIUHI010000008.1, read on the forward strand.
ATATGCGGGAACACGACGATATCGCGCAGTGGGAGGACTGCGAAAACGCCGTCGCCGGAAGCCTTGGATATCTTGGCCATTGTCCAACCTTTCATGTCGCGGCCGCTTATTTTAGCCAACCGCGAATCTCATATTAACGACCGAGCGTCGTTCCGCCTACCACCGTTTGTGACGGGAATTTTACAGCACAGAATTCGGCGCCTCGGCCTTCTGCTGTTAGGTGGATGTAACCGAGGCAAAGATCAAGGGTTAACACGGTCGTTCGAGCCCTTCCACTGCTCGCCTCCCCACCCTTGACAGCAAAACGGCGCCACGCGGGCGCCGTTCCATGAAAATTGTCGGGCGCAGTGCCATTTCAGGCGCTGACATTGCCCTTCTTTTCCTTCTGCTCGGAGTAGATGTAGAGCGGCCGGGCGTTGCCGGACACCACCTCTTCCGAAATCACCACCTCGCGCACACCTTCAAGCGCCGGCAGCTCGAACATGGTGTCGAGCAGGATCGCTTCCATGATGGAGCGCAGGCCGCGTGCGCCGGTCTTGCGCTCGATGGCGCGCTTGGCGATCGCCGACAGCGCGTTCTCGTGGAACGTCAGATCGACATTCTCCATCTCGAACAGCCGCTGATATTGCTTGACCAGCGCGTTCTTCGGTTCGGTCAGGATCTGGATCAGCGCCGGCTCGTCGAGGTCTTCCAGTGTCGCCAGGACCGGCAGACGACCTACGAATTCCGGGATCAGGCCGAATTTCAGGAGATCCTCCGGCTCGACCTGACGGAACAGGTCACCAGTGCGCCGATCCTCGGGCGAAGCCACGGTGGCGCCGAAGCCGATCGAGGTCTTGCGGCCGCGATCCGAGATGATCTTGTCCAGCCCCGCGAAGGCGCCGCCGCAGATGAACAGGATGTTGGCGGTGTCGACCTGCAGGAATTCCTGCTGCGGATGCTTGCGGCCGCCCTGCGGCGGCACGGAGGCGACCGTGCCTTCCATAATCTTCAGGAGCGCCTGCTGCACGCCCTCGCCCGACACGTCGCGGGTGATCGAGGGATTATCCGACTTGCGCGAGATTTTGTCGATTTCGTCGATATAGACGATGCCGCGCTGCGCGCGCTCGACATTGTAGTCGGCCGACTGCAACAGCTTCAGGATGATGTTCTCGACGTCCTCGCCGACGTAGCCGGCCTCGGTCAGCGTCGTGGCGTCGGCCATGGTGAACGGCACGTCGATGATGCGGGCGAGCGTCTGCGCGAGAAGCGTCTTGCCGCAGCCGGTCGGGCCGATCAGAAGGATATTGGACTTGGCCAGCTCGACGTCGTTGTTCTTGCCGGCATGCGCCAGGCGCTTGTAGTGGTTGTGAACCGCCACCGACAGCACGCGTTTGGCATAGGGCTGGCCGATGACGTAGTCGTCGAGGACCTTGAGGATTTCCTGCGGTGTCGGCACGCCTTCGCGCGACTTCACCATCGAGGTCTTGTTCTCCTCGCGGATGATGTCCATGCACAGCTCGACGCATTCGTCGCAGATGAAAACCGTCGGCCCCGCGATCAGCTTGCGGACCTCGTGCTGGCTCTTGCCGCAAAACGAGCAGTAGAGGGTGTTCTTTGAATCACCGCCGCCGTTGCTGACCTTGCTCATTTTTCTGTCCTTTCACCGACGCCCGCCGACCGTCTGGCTTTGAGTGACGTCTTCACCAATCTATCGCGGGAATCCGCCACCGCCAGTGTCCCGGCTCACACAGCGCATTCCGTACGAAACACAAATCAGAAAACGCGGCAATGATTCGCAGCAACCCCACGCAAAGCTAAGCCGTCGAAAATCAACATAGCCTTAACGTAGGCAATCCCAACGCCTGAGGGAACAGCCAAATGTGGCCGAAATGCCGCAAGACGCGCCAAAACCGCGTTATGCTGCCATTTGCCGTCGAGGTCAGGCTGAAGCGGTGGCTGTCTCGACCGCCTCGCGGCTGGAAATGACCTTATCGATCAGGCCGAAGTCCCTGGCCTCGTCCGCGGTCATGAAATGGTCGCGGTCGAGCGTCTTCTCGATCTCGTCATAGCTTTTGCCGGTATGCTTGACATAGACCTCGTTCAAGCGGCGCTTCAGCTTGATGATGTCCTGCGCATGACGTTCGATGTCCGAGGCTTGGCCCTGGAAGCCGCCGGACGGCTGATGGACCATGATCCGGGCGTTCGGCGTGGCAAAACGCATGTCCTTGTGGCCGGCGGTCAGAAGCAGCGAACCCATCGAAGCAGCCTGGCCGATGCAGAGCGTCGACACCGCCGGCTTGATGAACTGCATAGTGTCGTAGATCGCCATGCCCGAGGTGACGACGCCACCCGGCGAATTGATATAGAGGTTGATTTCCTTCTTGGGATTCTCCGCCTCGAGAAACAAAAGCTGTGCACAAACCAGCGTCGCCATCCCGTCCTCGACCGGCCCGGTGATGAAGATGATGCGTTCCTTCAAGAGGCGCGAGAAAATGTCATAGGCACGCTCGCCGCGGTTGGTCTGCTCGACCACCATCGGAACGAGGTTCATGTAGGTTTCAACGGGGTTCTTCATGGACTACCCTTGTAGGAGATGGATTCCGGCACCTTGATATATCAGCAATCGCGCGGAATCGTTCTGGATTGGTTACGACCTAAATAGGATGCCGGCTCACCCTAGCGCAAGGCCGCCTCTCCTAGCCATCTGGTTAAGCCGAATCAAGCGCGGTAGGCCCGCGGAGCACGGGCGCGCTCTGGCCTAATGAGACGGGCCCAGTCCCGGCCGGCCCCGTAAGGCGCTCGCAAGGTAGCAATTCCTTAACGACGACGCTTAACGAAAAGCCTTGAAATCGCTGTCCGCCCGCGGAGCTTCCGTTACAGTCCTGCATTGTGAAGACATCCTTTTTCAACGGGGGAATGTCATGATCCGCAAAAGCTCCGCATCGCTGGCGGCAGTCGCGATGCTTGCCAGCGTCTGTGAAACCGCCGCAGGCGGCCCCGCGCTCGAATGCTACGAGCCGATCCACAGGCCGGCACTTTACGATACCCTCTACGAGGACGTGATGCTGAACCCTGGCGGACAGGTGGTCGACTACGACGCGCCGATTTACGGCACCTATCAAGGCGTGGAGCAGATCGCGCCGCCGCGCGTCACCTACGAGACCGCGCCGGCGGTCACACGCACGGTCTACCACACTGTCAAGGTCGACGATGGCGGCTATGCCTGGGAATGGCGCGTCATCCATGGCCGCAAGGTGCTGTGCAAGGTATGGCGAAAGGCCCGCTATGCGCGCGTCGCCGAGACGGTCGTGGTCCAGCCGGAGCGCGTCCGGCGCGTCGTTCAGCCGGCGGAATATGAAGCGGTTGCCCACGAAGTGCTGGTGCGGCCGCAACAAGTCCGCATCCGGGAAATCCCGCCGTCTTACGGGACGGTAGCGCGTAGGGTGGTGGTGCGGGAAGGTTCGACCAGCTGGCGGCGCGTGCACATTCCGCGGCATTGCCAGGATTAGCCGGTACTTCGCCTACGGGTTGCAGCCGGCCGGGCGGTGGTGTCGCGCGCCGGCCGGAGCTGTCCCCGGGTCAGGCGAGGTCGATGTCGAGGATCGCCATTGAGAAATTGTAGTCGCCGTCGTCCTCGTCCTTGAAGACGATGCCGAGGAATTCGTCGCCGACATAGACTTCGGCCGAGTCTTCCTTGCGCGGACGCGCCTTCACCTGCAGCTTGGGATTCTGGAAGACGCGCTTGAAATAGGCGTCCAGCTTTCTGATTTCGTCAGGCTTCAAAAGACTTCTCCGAAATGTCGGCTTAATTCATGGAACGCGCTTCTGACACGCCGACGATGGCGATGTAAAGGCAAGCCGACAGGATAACACGTGACAACCGGCACTTGAAAACCGGGGCCGGATTCCGGTCACCAGGCGGGCTGACAGTCTCAGATGTCGAAGCTGACCACGTGGTCCATGCTCTGCGACGGCAGGAGCTGGTCCATCTGTCGCGAGGGCTGGTCGCAGCCGGTTTCCCCCACGACCCGCGCCGGCACGCCGGCGACCGTCTTGTTGTGCGGCACGGGCGACAGCACCACCGAACCGGCGGCAATCTTCGAGCAATGACCGACCTCGATATTGCCGAGAATCTTGGCGCCGGCGCCGATCAGCACGCCGCGGCGGATCTTCGGATGACGGTCGCCATTGGCCTTGCCGGTGCCGCCCAGCGTCACGCCGTGCAGGATCGACACGTCATCCTCGATGACCGCCGTCTCGCCGACGACCAGCCCGGTGGCGTGATCGATAAAGATACCCTTGCCGATGCGAGCGGCCGGGTTGATATCGGTCTGGAACACCGACGACGACCTGCTCTGCAGGTAGAGCGCGAAGTCCCGGCGGCCATGGTTCCATAGCCAGTGCGCCAGACGATGCGTCTGGATGGCGTGAAAACCTTTGAAATAGAGCACCGGCATGATGAAACGGTCGCAGGCCGGGTCGCGATCGTAATAGGCCTGGATGTCGACGCGCACCGTCGTGCTCCAGTCAGGATCGTCGTCCAGCATCGCCTTGAACGTTTGGCGGATGAGATCGGAGCCGATATCCTGGTGATCAAGGCGCTCGGCAAGCCGGTGGATCACCGCTTCTTCCAGGCTCTCCTGGTTGAGGATCGTCGAATAGAGGAAGGCCGCCAGCAACGGATCGCGGTTCACCGCCTCCATCGCTTCATCGCGGATCGACCGCCAGATCGGATCGACCGGCTGCACCCTGCTGGGGCGGGCAATCGTAATGCTGTTCATCGACGCTCTCCGGCCTTCCTCATTCTCCGGCGGCACATATAGGCCACATCATAGCACGGTTGAACTCAATTTTCCTTAGTGCTTTGTCAAATGGACCTGGTTCACGCAAATTCAAGCGGCGATGGAAAACGAACCCTTGATCGGGAGCGCATTCGAAATCGCCTCGATTGTCGTCTCCCCAAACGTAGGAAACGGTCACAGTCCGGCGTCAGACCTCACTGCGGCAATGCCGTTCCGGCCTGTTCCGCCACCATGTAAGCGGCGTACCAGTCGGGCCAGTTCTTGTCGTACTGTCCGCCAGCGCGTTTCTCATGTTCGCCGTGTGCCGCCGCGGCCCGCCGCAGCGCGGCCGCGAGTTCCGGGGATGAAGTGAACGTCGTATCACCCGCATCGACGCGCCCGGGCAAGCGCTGGGTGATCTCCTGCAGCAGCCAGCCATTGCCGTCCGGATCGCTGAATGTGACGAACGAGGAATAGCTGCGCCCCTCCGGATGCCGGCCTTTGATCGGCGGCTGGCCGGGGCCGTCGCGGTGGAAGATGTCGCTTGCCTCGACGCCACGCGCCACGAGTTCAGCCCGGGCCGCTTCAATATCGGACACGATCAGATAAAGCACTTTCGCCGAACCAGGCGCGGCCGATGTGAGGCCCGTGCCGAATTGGATCGAACATGGCGAACCCGGCGGCGTGAACTGCACGACCCGGAACGCGTCGCCGACCACGAAGTCGGCATCGAGCCTCCAGCCCAAGCCGGCATAGAAGCCCTTGGCTCGATCGACATCGGCAACTGGGATGACGACCGCCTCCAATTTCATGTCGATCGTGCCAGGTTTCGTCCCGCCGGTCATGTCACGCTCCTTGGGTTCGATCTCGGCAGCTTCCCTCCGTCGCGCATTTTGGTCAATCGGATACATATGCTCTTGAAGCCGGCGGCGACTTGCGTTGTCCTGCCAGCCTTAGCCGCCCGGAAAAATTCGTCATGGAAAAAGAGACGCTGATCGATGTTGCGCTGAAAGCCGAGCTTTGCGCCCTCTATCAGGCCGGGGACCGGCACTATCACAACCTCGCCCATATCGAGGCCATGCTGGCGCTGGCTGAAGAATACCGAGACCTGCTCGACGACCCGGGCGCCGTCGAAGCGGCGATCTGGTTTCATGACGCGATCTATGACAGCCGCGCCAAGGACAATGAGGCAAAAAGCGCAGACCTGGCCGAGAAAAAGCTTGCCGGGCGCGTCGATCCTCATCGCCTAGCCCGCATAGCGGCGATGATCAACGCGACCGCCACCCATCAATTGCCGCCTTTGCGCGACGAGGGCGCGCTCAACGATGCGGCCCTTTTGCTCGACATGGATCTGGCGATCCTCGGCGCCGAACCCGCGGTGTTCGATGCTTACGAGAAGGCGGTCCGGCTGGAATATGGCTGGGTGGACGAGCCGATGTGGCGCGCGGGCCGGGCGGCCGTCCTGAAGAGTTTCCTCGCCCGTCCGCACATTTTCCATACGACCGAGTTCCGGGATCGGTTCGAGGCGCAGGCCAGGGAAAATCTCGGCCGTTCACTGCAAGCCCTGCAAAATCCGCCCTGATAGGCCCATACTCCCGCGGGGCTTTGCCCCTATGCCCAAATTCAAGGCACTGCGATCACTATCGAACGTGAACCGCTCTGGGATGGCCGTCACCATGGAAAACAGCTTCCACCAACCCGTCGACGCCGCGCAGGTGCCGCGCTTTGCCGGGCTTTCCACTTTCATGCGGCTGCCGGCCGTGCCGAGCGCGAAGGGGCTCGACATCGCCCTTGTCGGAATTCCCTGGGACGGCGGCACGACCAACCGGGCCGGCGCCCGCCACGGTCCGCGCGAAATCAGGAACCAGTCGAGCCTGATGCGCCGGGTCCACCATGTCTCGGGAACCGAACCGTTCTCCATCGCCAATATTGCCGATGTCGGCGACGTCTCGGCCAATCCGATCAACCTGCTCGACGGGTTGAAGCGCATCGAGGACGGCATTGCCGCGATCGTGGCCGACGGTGCCCTGCCGCTTGCTGCGGGTGGCGATCATTTGACGACGCTGCCGGTGCTGCGCGCGGTGGCCCGCAAGCGGCCGGTCGGCATGATCCACTTCGATGCGCATTCCGACACCAACGACCGCTATTTCGGCGACAATCCCTACACGCACGGAACGCCTTTTCGTCGCGCGATCGAGGAAGGGCTGCTCGATCCGAAACGGACTGTCCAGATCGGGATCAGAGGCTCGATCTATGAACCGGGCGAACACGATTGGGCGACCGCTCAGGGCGTGCGCATCATCTATATGGAAGAATTCGTCCGGCGCGGCGTCGCTTCGGTCATGCAGGAAGCGCGCGATCTAGTCGGCAACAGCCCGACCTATGTGACGTTCGACATCGATTGCATCGACCCGTCCATGGCTCCCGGCACCGGCACGCCGGAGATCGGCGGTTTCACGACACGCGAGGCGCAGGAGTTGGTTCGATTTTTGGACGGATTGAATTTCGTCGGCGCCGATGTCGTCGAGGTCGCGCCTCCCTTCGACGTCGGCGGCATGACGGCGCTGGCCGGCGCGACGATGATGTTCGAGCTGCTGTGCGTCATGGCGAGGTCCCTCGCCGACAGGAGGGCGCAGGGCTAGCGCGACGAGCAGATCGACCATTTGTCAGCCCAGCAGCGCCGCGCTCAGAGCGGGTTTTCGGCGTAGAACTCGAGCACGCGCTGTTTGAAGCTCTTGTCGCCGACGGCAAGCATGTGGTCGCGTCCCTCGATGTGAAAGGCCCTGGCGTTAGGCATGAGGGCGGCAAGCTCGTCCGGCGAGCCGCCGATGTCATCTTTGGTGCCGACGGCGATCAGTGTCGGCTGGGCGATGCGGGCCATGTCATCCTCGCTCAGCAACTCGCGCGACTTTGCGATGCAAGCCGCAAGCGCGCGACGATCGCTGCGCGTCTGATCCGCGAAGGCGCGAAAGGAGCGCCCGCGCGGATGCGTGGTCTGGGAAGGGTCTTCCGCCAGCAGGGCCGCCGCGATAGGATCCCAGTCGCCGACCCCGTCGATCATGCCGATGCCGAGGCCGCCGAACACCAGCGTCGCCACCTTCTGCGGATCGGAGAGCGCCAGGAAAGCCGAAACGCGCGCGCCCATCGAATAACCCATGACATGCGCGCGCTCGATGCCGAGATTATCAAGCAGCGCGGCCGCATCGGACGCCATCTTGGCCGGCGTGTAATCGGCCTCGTCATAGCTCTTCGACGACGAGCCATGGCCGCGATGGTCGAAAGCGATCGCCCGGTAGCCGGCGTCGTTCAGCGTCTTGAACCAGCCCGGCGAGACCCAGTTGACGTAGTGGCTCGAGGCAAAGCCATGGATCATCAGCACCGGGTCGCCCTGCCCCGAGGCCGGTTGGCGATCGAGATAGGCAAGTTCGAAACCGTCATGGGAAAAGAACTGCATCGGCAGATTTGCTTTTCAGTTGGCGCCAGTACCGATAGCCGGGTGGCGCAACAGATCGCCTTCCTTGATGCCGTCCCTGGCGGCTGTGCCGGCCTTGAGCTCAAGCACGAAGCGCACAGGTTGTCCCGGCGAGATGATCGCTTCGGATTCGGGCTCGCCGCGCTTGATGGCTTTGATCCTGCCATCCTCACCGATGAAGATCAGGTCGAGCGCCATCGGCGTGTTCTTCATCCAGAAGTCCACCTCGTCCGTTCTTTCGAAGACGAACAGCATGCCGTGATCGTCGGCCATGGTCTGGCGAAACATCAGTCCCGCCTCGCGTTCGGCAGAGGTATCGGCGATCTCGATGGAGAAGGAACGCTCTCCCGAACCGGTCGACACCACAAGCGGCGTCCGGTCGATCGGCAGCAGCATCGCATCCGCCGAACTTGGCTTCGCAGCGATGAAACAGGCGGCGAAAACGATCGCGGCGCAGAATATGCCCGCAGTCAGCCATTTGCGATGAACCATGCGTACCTCGTCCAGACGCTCGTCCTAAACCATCGTCCGGACAAGTGGAACCGGTTTTCGGACAAGATGGTCGCGCCGCGGCAAAGGGACCTCTCGACTGAGTCGAGAGACCTCAGTGCGAGACCGACAAGGTGCCCATATCGGGGTGGATTTCGGCGGCCATAAGGCCTTTGTCGCCGCGCCCGAACCGAACGAGCACGACTTGGCCGGGCCGGAGCTCGGTTATGCCGTAGCGCCGCAGCGTCTCCATGTGGACGAAGATGTCTTCCGTCCCCTCGCCCCGCGTCAGGAAGCCGAAACCCTTGGTACGGTTGAACCACTTGACCAAGGCTCGCTCAAGGCCACTCTCCGGGTTGACGGTGACATGGGTGCGCTGTTCCTGCTCTGCCGGGTGGACGGCCGTCGAGGCATCCATGGAAAGGACGCGGAAAGCCTGCAAGCCGCGTTCGCCCTGTTTGACCAGGCAAACAACCCGCGCGCCCTCGAGCGCCGTCTGGAAACCGTCCCTTCGAAGACATGTCACATGGAGGAGAATATCACCCGAGACGCCGTCGTCCGGAAGAATGAAGCCGTAGCCCTTGGCCACGTCGAACCATTTGATAGCGCCGGCGATTTCGACAAGCTCGGCGGAGTCGCCGCCATTGTCCCGCTGCAAGGCGTCGTCAAGGCTTCCGTCCCGCCTCGTGAAAGAGGCTTTTTCCCCCATAAGAATGCCCCCTTTTTCCAACTGAACCGCAACTGATTCTTGCCAAGAGATTAACACTGCGGCTTCCGGGGTGTGCAAGGGCTGACGTGCCTTTTTTCACCGTTCAGCACCGGAAAGGCTGAAATGTCCTTTGCCGGCGCTTCCGGAAGCCGAAATCGCAAGGCCTGAAATCGACCGTGCCGCCGCTATTGTCGGACGATTGCCCTTTCCCCGGACGGCTCCTATGGTGCGTTCCAACCCCAACACTTTGAGGAAGCCGCCATGCGCTATCTGCACACAATGGTCCGCGTCGCCGATATCGACCAGTCGCTCGATTTCTACTGCAACAAGCTCGGCCTCAAGGAGGTGCGCCGCTACGAGAACGAGCAGGGCCGCTACACGTTGATCTTCCTCGCCGCGCCGGAAGACGAGCAAAGCGGCATCCATGAGAAGGCGCCGCTGATCGAATTGACCTACAATTGGGACCCGGAGGACTATAAGGGCGGCCGCAATTTCGGCCACCTCGCCTATGAGGTCGACGACATCTACGCAACCTGCCAGAAGCTGATGGACAATGGCGTGACCATCAATCGTCCGCCGCGCGACGGCAACATGGCTTTTGTCCGCTCGCCGGACGGCATCTCGATCGAGCTGCTGCAGAAGGGCCCGGCCAAGGCGAAGGCCGAACCATGGGCCTCGATGCCGAACACGGGCGTCTGGTAAATCCACCCCGATTTGACGGTGGGCAGCTGGCGTTTCGCCCGGCGCTGCCTATCTATCCGCGATTGGCGCCAGCCTCATCCAGGCTGGCGTCTCTTCATCCGCCAGGAGAATTTCATGCTGACCAGCCGCGCCGATGTCACCACCGAACATGCCAGCCGCTACCTGCAGCAGCTCTGCAAGCACTGGTCGCATAAATTCCCGGTCGAGTTCGACCCGCAGCACGGCGCCATCCAGCTCTCGATCGGCCGCACCGTGATGGATGCCGACGATCGGGCCCTGCACATCGCTGTGGCCGCCGACGACGAAGCGTCGCTGGAGCGGCTGGAGAGCGTGGTCGCGGACCATATCAAGCGTTTCGCCTTCCGCGAGGAACTAAGCTTCGATTGGCAAAAGGCCGCCTGAGCCGGAGCAATTCCGGGAAAAGTGCCTCGGACAGTCAGCCGCCGGCCTTGCCGGCCATGTCGAGCAGGGCCAGCACGCTGCGCCAGTTGCGCGCCGTGCCCGGCACCTTCAAGGTACGCGGGATGAGGTTGGCGAACACCGATTTGCCGAGCCCGTCCGGCGCATGAAGATAAAGCACGTCGCCCTTGATCTCGAAGCGCTCGGGGCCGGAGCATTTGTCGGCGAGCCGCTTCGTCTCCTCAGCGGTCGGCTCCCGTTCCAGCGCATAAGCGTGCAGCTTGGTCGGCTCGCCGGCCACCTCGGGATAGGGATTGTCCTTCACCAGCCGCTCGAACCAGCCGGCATCGCGCACCATGATGCGCGAATGAAAACCCCACTTCTTCTCGAAGGCAGCCTCGATCTCCTTGGTCAGCGCCGCCGCGTCTCCCTTCTTCGCCCGGAACACGACATTGCCGCTCTGCACATAAGTCGCGACATCGCTGAAGCCGAGACTTTCGAAAAAGGCTTTGAGCTCCGCCATCTTGACGATGCGGTTGCCGCCGACATTGATGCCGGAAAATAGCGCAACGAAAACCGGGCCCTTCATATGATGAACCCCGCCAGCGTCTCGTTGTCGGTGATATCCTGATATTGCACGCCTTCGGCGTCGAAATTGGCTTTCAGCAGGTCGAAATTGCGCCGGTCCTTGGTCTCGATGCCGATCAGCACCGAGCCGAAATTGCGCGCCGACTTTTTCAGATACTCGAAGCGGGCGATGTCGTCGTCGGGACCGAGCATTTCGAGGAAATCGCGCAGCGCGCCCGGCCGTTGCGGGAAGCGGATGATGAAATACTTCTTCAACCCCTCGAAGCGCAGCGCCCTCTCCTTCACGTCCGGCAGCCGCTCGAAGTCGAAATTGCCGCCGGAGACGACCGCGACGATGGTCTTGCCCCTGATCTCCTTGCGCGAAAAATCCTTGAGCGCGTCGATCGCCAGCGCGCCGGCCGGCTCCAGCACGACGCCCTCGACATTGAGCATCTCGATCATGGTGGCGCAGAGCCGGTTCTCCGGAACCAGGCGCACGGCATCGGCGGTGAAGTCCTTGAGATGGCGCAACGGCTCGCGTCCGATCTCGGCCACCGCGGCACCGTCGACAAAATTGTCGACCTTGGCGAGCTTGACCCGCTTGCCGCCGGCAAGGCTCTCGCGCAGGCTCGGCGCGCCCGCCGGCTCGCAGAACACGAAACGCGGATCGCGATGCTGGTCGGCGAAATAGTGGGCCACACCGGCGGCGAGGCCGCCGCCGCCCACCGGCAGCATGACGATGTCGGGCACGCGCCCGCCCGGCATCTGGGCCGCGATCTCGTAGGCAACCGTCGCCTGGCCCTCGATAATGTCCTTGTGGTCGAAGGGCGGCACCATATGCGCGCCGGCGGTTTCGGTGAATTCGAAGGCGGCGCGGTAGCAATCGTCGAAGAAGTCGCCGACCAGCCTGATCTCGACGAAATCGCCGCCGAACAGCCGCGTCTTGTCGATCTTCTGCTGCGGCGTCGTCACCGGCATGAAGACAACGCCTCGTCTGCCGAAATGGCGGCAGACGAAGGCAAAGCCCTGGGCGTGATTGCCTGCCGAGGCGCAGACGAACAGCTCGGCATTGTTGCCGGCGGCGAGCGCCTTGCGGAAGAAGTTGAACGCGCCCCTGATCTTGTAGGAGCGCACCGGCGTCAGATCCTCACGCTTCAAAAGGATGCGCGCGCCTGTCTTCTTGGACAGGTAATCGTTCTCCTGCAGCGGCGTCTCCGGAAGGATTTCGCGGATCGCCTCGGCGGCAGCGGCGACGCGAGAAGAGAAGCTGTTCAATAGAAGTCCCTCATTTGGTCTCGGCGGTACGCCAGGGCAGCCATATCCCGCGCCTGCAATCTTCCTGCCGCCGTTTTGGCTTTCGCGCAACAGTGCGATGGCCGTCGCCCGACGCTGAGCCAATTTCCGCTGGACACGACTTACTTTAGCCGCACTTCGGCTGTCCGGGAGATTTCCGCGGAGGTGGACGGCCAATCGTGGCCGGAGTGGAATGCCAGTGAAAGTGTCGACGTGCGGTTGAAGACAATTCTGATCATCGCCTTTGCCCTGCTGATAGCAGGCTGCGCGGGCCAGCAGACGCAGGAAATTCTGGGCAGCGTCGTCGTGCCGACGACGGCGACCGAGATCGCCGGCAACCACTCGATCTTCATCGCCACGACCCGCAAGCGCTCCGACGACCCGAACAAGGTTTTTGACGGCGAACGCTCGGCGACCCTCAACTATGCGCGTGTCAACGTCACCGTTCCCCCCATTCACCAGACCGGCCAGATCGAGCGCCGTTCGCGCGGCAAGTCGAACGACCCGACGAAATATTTCATGGCCTCCGAAGTCGTCGGCTACGACACGCAGCCGAAATTCGCCAGCGCCCTCAACACCGACATCGACGCCCGCGGCGGCCGCGTCATGGTTTTCGTCCACGGCTACAACACCGGCTTCGACGACGCCGTCTACCGGCTGACCCAGATCGTCCACGATTCCGGCTATCCGGGCACGCCGGTGCTGTTTTCCTGGGCCTCCGGCGCCAAGACCACCGACTATGTCTATGACAAGGAAAGCGCCGCCGCCGCCCGCGACCAGCTGGAGGTGACGTTGCGGATGCTGGCGCAGACCGGCGCCCGGCGCATCGACATTGTCGCCCATTCGATGGGAACCTGGGTGACGATGGAGACGCTGCGCCAGCTTGCCATCACCGGCGACCGCGATCTCGGCGGCAAGCTCGGCGACGTTGTGCTCGCCTCGCCCGACATCGATGTCGATGTGTTCAAGAGCCAGATGCGCCGCTACGGCAAGCCCGACAAGCCCTTCATCCTGCTCCTGTCGGACGACGACCGGGCGCTGCGGCTCTCCGGCCTGATCGCCGGCGCGCGGCCGCGCGTCGGCGACTATCGGGATGCCGCAGATCTCGCCTCCTATGGCGTCACGGTGGTCGACCTCTCCAAGATCAAGGGCGTCGACAGTTTCAACCACACCAAATTCGCCGACAATCCGATGATGGTGCAGATGATCGGACAGCGGCTGCGCGAGGACGATGGCTTTGCCAGCGATCGTGATGTGACGGACCGCATCCGTCAGCTGGCTGCGCAGTAACCGTATCGGTGCGGGTTCCGCGCCGCAGGGACTTTGAACTGGACCCGGCCGCTCTCTGGCTTTATCGCAGTAGCAAGAGATGTTGCCGCCCTTGGGGGACCCCGGGTGATTGCGCATGTGAAGATCGTTGTCGGCCTTGCCTTCACGCTCGCCCTCGCCGGCTGCGCCGGTCCCACGCATGATCTTCTCAACCGCAAAACAGTTACAGCGCCTGCCTCCGACATCGCCGCCACGCATGAGATCTTCGTCGCCACCACCCGCCAGCAGGCGACCAAGGATCCGCGCCAGGTCTTCGACGGCGACCGTTCGCTGACCACCAGCTACGCCCGCGTCGACGTCACCGTGCCGAAGATCCACCAGGTCGGCGCGATCGAGCGCGCCAAGGGCTCGGCAGACTCCAATCCGGCCAAGCAGTTCACCGCCACCGATGTCGTCCACTATGGCGACGCGCGGCAATTCGCCAAGGCGGTCGGCGCCGACATTTCCATGCGCGGCGACCGTGCCCTGGTGTTCGTGCACGGCTTCAACAACGGTTTCGACGACGGCATCTACCGCATCACGCAGATAGCGCATGACACCAAATATCCCGGAACGCCGGTGCTGTTCTCATGGGCATCGAGCGCCAAGGCGACCGGCTACATCTATGACAAGGACAGTTCGACCGCCGCGCGCGACGATCTCGAGGCGACGCTGCGGATGCTTGCCAAGACACGCGTCAAGAGCATCGACATCATCGCCCATTCGATGGGCACTTGGCTGACAATGGAGGCGCTGCGCCAGCTCGCCATCACCGGCGATCGCGATCTCGGCGGCAAGCTCGGCTACGTCATTCTCGCCTCGCCCGACATCGACGTCGATGTCTTCAAGAAGCAGATGATCCGCTACGGCAAGCCCGACAAGCCCTTCGCCATCCTGCTTTCGGGCGACGACCGTGCGCTGAAGCTGTCGAGCTTCATTTCCGGCGACAAGCCGCGCGTCGGCGACTACGGCAACGCCGCCGATCTCGCCGATTACGGCGTGACGGTCGTCGACCTGACCCACGCCAAGGGCGGCGACGGCCTGAACCATGCCAAATTCGCCGACAACCCGATCCTGGTGCAACTGCTGGGCAACCGGCTGCGCACACCGGCCGGGCTTGCGTCGGACGAGCCCGACCCGACGCAGCTCAACGATATCGGCCAAGGCCTCGGCAAGGCGGTCGGCTCGGTCGCCGAGGTCGTCATCACCACGCCGTTCAGGGTCTTGACCATCGCTACCGGCGGATAGCTGACGCTCAGATAAAAAGATCGACCTTCTGGAACGTCGTCACGTCGACCAGGCCGACGTCCGAGATCCTGAGCTCCGGAATGACCACGAGCGCCAGCAGCGAGTGCTGCATATAGGCGTTGTTGAGCGAGCAGCCGACCTTGCGCATCGCCTCGGTCAGTTGATCGGCCTTGGCCGCGACGATCTCGGCGCGTTCGTCGGACATCAGGCCGGCGATCGGCATCTCGACCAGCGCCAGTTCCTTGCCCTCGGAATAAAGCACGACGCCGCCGCCCACCTCGCTCAGCCGGTTCACGGCCAAGGCCATATCCCCCTTGTTGGTGCCGACGACGATTATGTGGTGCGCGTCATGCGCCACGCTGGACGCCATTGCGCAGTCTTTCACATAGCCGAAACCGGAGACGAAGGCGTTGGTGACGCCGCCCGTGCCGCGATGCCGCTCGACCAGGGCGATCTGGCAGATGTCGTTGCGGCGATCCATGGCGACCAACCCGTCCTCAACCGCCAGATCGGCTTCCAGAGCCCGCGTCGGCGCCTGGTTCTCGATCACGCCGATCACCCGCGCCCGCACCTCGTTGGCGCCCGCCGGCGCGGAAATGTCAAAATCCTTCGCCGCGAGTTTCTTGCCGAGCTTGACCGTGTTCTTCGCGGATTGCGGATAGTCATAGGCGGGGATGTGGATCTCGAGCTTGCCGGCCTTGGCCAGCCTGAGGCCGCGGCCATAGACCTCATCTATGGTCATCCGGGCAAGGTCCGAAACGATCAGCAGATCGGCCAGCCGTCCGGGCGCGATGGAGCCGATCTCGCGCTCCAACCTGAAATGCTGCGCCGTGTTGAGCGTCGCCATCTGGATCGCCGTCACCGGCTTCAGCCCCTGGCTGATGGCATGCCGCACCACGCGATCCATATGGCCTTCATGCACAAGCGTGCCGGAATGGCTGTCATCGGTGCACAGGATGAAGTTGCGCGGGTCGATGCCGCCTTCGGTCACCGCCTTGATCTGCGCTGCGACGTCGTACCAGGCCGATCCCAGCCTCAGCATTGCCTTCATGCCCTGGCGCACCCGCGCGATCGCGTCCTCCGCGCGCGTGCCTTCATGGTCGTCCTCCGCTCCGCCGGCGACATAGCCGTGGAAGGGCAGGCCGAGATCGGGCGATGCATAATGCCCGCCCACCGTCTTGCCGGCCCTGACCGTCTCGGCGATCTCGCCCGACATCACCGGATCGTTGGCAGCGACGCCGGGGAAATTCATCACCTCGCCAAGCCCGATGATATTTTCCCAGGTCATGGCCTCGGCCACGTCGGCGACCGTCAATTCGGCGCCGGCATGCTCCAGCCCCGGCGCCGACGGCACGCAGGACGGCATCTGCACATGCACGTTGATCGGCATCGCGACCGCCTCGTCATGCATCAGGCGCACGCCCGGCAGTCCAAGCACATTGGCGATCTCGTGCGGATCGATGAACATCGAGGTCGTGCCGTGCGGGATGACCGCGCGGCAGAACTCCGTCACCGTCACCATGCCGCTTTCGACATGCATATGCGCGTCGCAAAGGCCGGGCACCAGATAGCGCCCGCCGGCATCGACGACCTTCGTCCCCTGCCCGATGGCATGGCTGGCGTTCGGCCCGCAATAGGCGAAGCGTCCGGCTGCGATCGCGATATCGGTGCCGGGGATGATCTCGCCCGAATGGACGTTCACCCAGCGACCGTTGCGGATGACCAGATCGGCCGGCTTTCGGCCCATCGCGACGTCGACCAGATGTGTCGCCACTTCCGTCCACGGCTTTGGCTTTGCAGCGCTGGTCGGCTTGGCGTTCGTCATGGGCTTGAGTCCTCTGCGTAGGTCACTTTGGCAAATGTCGGCGTCCGGAGCCAGAGCGCCAGGTCGTACACCACTGTTGCAGAGATGCAATTCCGTTTCGCGGCGAATGGGGCTAGTCTGCTTCGAGGAGTCGTTCGAAACCGCCATTTCGGAGCGATCGATGCGTCGACTGACGCTTGCCAGTGCCGGGTTTCTTGTCCTGCTGTCCGGATCCGCCGGGGCGGCGGATCTGGGTGGCGATCTGCCGATGACCGCGGCCGGCTTCGACTGGACCGGCTATTACGCCGGCCTGCAGGCCGGCTATGGCTGGGGCCGGTCCGACATCAGCGTCGAGGGCGGTTCGGTGAAGCCCGATATCGATGGCGGTTTCGTCGGCGGCCATGTCGCGGGGCTCTGGCAGTTCGACCAGGCTGTGATCGGCGCCGAAGCCGATCTGAACTACGCCTCGATCGACGGCACCGCCGAGGCCGGCCCGGCAAACACATTCGGCACCGACATCAAATGGTTCGGATCGATCGATGCCAAGGCCGGCTACGCCATGGATCGCGTGCTGATCTACGGCATCGGCGGCGTCGCTTTCGCCGGCATCGAGACCTCGCAGGCAGCAGGCACGGCCTTTGCCCAAACCCGCACCAGCACCGGCTGGACGCTCGGCGCCGGCGTCGACTATGCCTTGACCAACAATGTCGTCGTCGGCGCACAATACCGCTACTACGATTTCGGCAAGGAGCATTTCGATGCGCCGGACACGTTCGCCGACCGCGACCAGGACGTGAAGCTGCAGACGCTGGGGGTGAATTTCAGCTACAAATTCTGAGGCTTGCGGTGCCGCGAAATGCGCAACACCCGCTTCCGCATCTCTTGAAAATTCAGGTGGCCGGCGCCCGCAGGGGGCGGGGGAATGGGTAGGGGCCTGATAGACGCCGGCCTCGGCGGATCAATCCGCCACGGCGCAAACATTAGCGTTCCCAAGGCAGGCCGTAATAGCGTGATCGCGCCACTTTCCCACCGCCCTGCCCCGCCTAGCGGACATGCTTGGCTGAACGGTCAGGATCGGTCCGAAGCCCTCTTTCCTTCAGGCATGGCCTCGAGACACTCCTCCAGCCGCCGCAGCCGGGCCTTTTGCCAGCGCAACGTGTGGGCGACCTCGTGCAGGTTCCATTTGGCCTTCGAATTGGCGGCCTCGATCAGCCCTCGTTCGAGCCGACCGATCTCCCTGCGCAGCTGCTGCGCCTCCTCCTCCCGCAGTCCCCTGATCCAGCCTGGCCCACGCATGGTTCCACCATCAAAGCCGGCCATAGACTCGCACATAAAGGCTAATGGGATCAGTTCGGAGAAGTTGGCATTTTAAATATCACTAATATTAAATCTGCACTTGAGAACGGGCCGGACGGCGGCACAAAGCGCGGCCGATCCGAAACATGGCTTGACGGCTCATATCTGGCATCTGAAAAGGGCTCGCCTGCGGACGTGGCGGAATTGGTAGACGCAAGGGACTTAAAATCCCTCGATCTCTGATCGTACGGGTTCGATTCCCGTCGTCCGCACCACCCTTCGCTCTTCGACGAGTCCTCCGAAGCCTTGGCGAAGGAGGAGCTTCGGATGGCAGGCCACCTCCAACCGCAATCGGCTCAACCTTTCATCGGGTTGAGCTTCAAATGCTGGATCAGGATGATCGTCTTGGCGTCGACGATGCGGCCGTCGGCGATGCCGGCCAGCGCCTCGTCCAAGGGCATTTCCAGAACCTCGATGTCCTCGCCCTCCTCCGGCGCGCCGCCGCCGTCGGAAATACGGTCGGCCGGCGAATAGCGCGCGGTGAAGAACCAGAGCCGCTCCGTCACGCTGCCCGGGCTCATGAACGGCGAAAACAGCCGCTCGACATCCTTCAGGTGATAACCCAGTTCCTCTTCCGCTTCCTTGCGGATGGCGGTTTCGGGATCGTTCTCGTCGAGCAAGCCGGCGCAAGCCTCGATCAGCGGCTCGTGGTGGCCTACGGCGTAAGCCGGGAAGCGGAATTGACGCACCAGGAGGACGGTCGAGCGCTGCGGATCGAAGGGCAGGATCACGGCGCCGTCGCCGCGATCGTAGGTCTGGCGGGTCTGCGTCTCCCATCGCCCGTCGCGGCGGCGATAGTCGAGCACCGTCTTCTTCAGCACCGCCCAGTCGTCCGAAAGGACCTCCTGCGAACGAATGCGAATGCGATCTTCCATGACGACCTCCGTATTCGTTGCAAAGGCGTAGCGGTGAAAGGTGTCGCAGACAATCCAGGAAACCGACTGGCCTGGTATCCGACTGGCCTCGAAACCGATTGGTCCAGCGGGGGAGTCTCACCGGCTCGTGTCTGGCGCGTCGCGTCGCGACTGCCTAGATAGCGGTATCTCTCCAGGAGCCCGTTTCACATGACGTCATCGCTTTTCCAGCCGATCACCCTCGGCGGCCTCACCTTCCCCAACCGCATCGCGGTTGCCCCCATGTGCCAGTATTCGGCCGAGGACGGCTCGGCCAGCGATTGGCATCTCCATCACTGGATGAACTTGGCAATGTCGGGCGCCGGCATGGTGACCGTCGAGATGACCGATGTCGAGCGACGCGGGCGCATCTCGCATGGCTGCCTCGGCCTCTATTCGGACGACAACGAGGCGGCCGCGAAGCGTACGCTCGACGCCGCCAGACGCGTCGCCGCGCCCGCCACGAAATTCGGTGTCCAGCTTGCCCATGCCGGCCGCAAGGCCTCCAACCGCAAACCCTGGGAAGGCGGCGGTCCGCTGCAGCCGGGCGAAGATCCCTGGCAGACGGTTTCTGCCTCGGCCATCGCGTACGACACGGGCTGGAACCTGCCGCATGCGTTGGAGGAGGACGAGATCCTGGAGCTCATTGCACGTTTTGCGCAATCGGCCGTGCGCGCCGAACGGGCCGGCTTCGACTTTGCCGAACTGCACGCCGCGCATGGCTATCTGATCTTCCAGTTCCTCTCGCCGCTCTCCAACCAGCGTACCGACCGTTGGGGCGGGTCGCTGGAAAACCGCATGCGCTTCGCTCTCGAAATCGCCAGGGCGGTGAGAAAGGCCGTCCCGTCCATGATGCTGGGGGCGCGCCTTTCGGTTAAGGAATGGGTCGAAGGCGGTTTCGACATCGAGGACGCAATCGAGGTGGCCAAGGCGCTGAAGGCCGAGGGCATCGCCTATATCTGCTGCTCCAGCGGCGGCAATTCGCCCCTGCAGCAGGTGCCGCCCGGTCCCGGCTACCAGGTGCATCTGGCGGAGGCCGTACGCAACGGCGCCGGCATTCCGACGCGCGCCGTGGGGCTGATCGACGATCCGAGCCAGGCCGAGGCGATCGTCGCCGACGGCCGTGCCGACATGGTGGCGCTGGCGCGCGCATTCCTCGCCGACCCGCGCTGGGGCTGGCGCGCGGCCGCCGCCTTCGGTGAGGAAATCCATCCCGCGCCGCAGCTGGCACGTTCGGTGACGACGATGCGGCATTGGATGAAGGCCGCCGGCTAAAGCAATTCCAGGGAAAGTGTGACACGGTCAGCCTCGGCGGCTTCGCCGTGGCTTTCCGTCCGAATTGCGTCAAAACAAAACCGGAAATCGGCCGGGTCCTGAGACGTTTGGGCGCAGGATCCTCGCCACAACTGCAACCAATTTGGCCGCTTTACGTTGGCGGCCATGATGGACAACAAACCCTTTGAAAAGCCGGTGGTGGTCGAGCTCGGCCATGTCGGCAAATACCGCCAGATAAGCAGCACCCGCGAGGCCGCCGAGTGCCTGATGACCGTTTGGCCGCTCAATCGCGGCGATCGCCATCGTTATGCTCTCGACACTTGCCTCAAAGCGCTGGAAGGTTATCGTTCGACAGCGGACGCGCGTCGCGCCCTTGTCGAGGCAGCCAGGGAATCGGAAGTTCTGGTTCCCGAAGACAGGCTGCCCGACGGAAAGCTGCACTGAGCACGCTTCTTAACCGGAGGATTCCATGGCGAAGCTGACTTACAAGATCGTCGAGCATGATGGCGGCTGGGCCTACAAGGTCGGCTCGACATTTTCCGAGACTTTCCGCACGCACCAGGAGGCGCTGCGCGCCGCCGAGATCGCCTCGTCCGAACAGCAGGTTGCCGGTACCACCGACGGCATCCAATATGAGGACGCCGAAGGCACGTGGCACGACGAACTCGCCGACGGCCGCGACCGCCCGCAAACCGAAGTCTCCGACTAAGCGAGTTGGAACCCCCCCGCGACCGGCGAAGCCGGAAGGCCTCGCACCGGCCGCTGGTGGCTATGCGGCACTACTTACCGCAGTAGTTATCGTTGACGTTCTGTTGCGAGTTGGCATCCGGACCGGGTGTGTTGTGGGCGCACGGCCCCATGCCACCGGTATTCCCGTAGGTGGTCAGCCCGGAGCCGCCATTGATGCTGCCTGTGGTATAGGGATCTACCTGCTGCCTCGTGTCGGGACGATGATCGCGGTGCCACCACCACCAGTCATCGGATGACTGCGCCATGGCTGCGCCACCCATGGCCAGCACCAGCGCCGAAGCTGCAATGAGTCTTGTAATCATTGGATTCTCCATTCTCTTGATCGCCAAAAAAAACGGGCGCCAAGGCCCTGGCGACACCAACGAAACCCTGGGTTGGGTGCGAAGGTTCCCCTGGAAATTCCGGGTAGGACAGAATGTCCGACACATTTGCGTGACGCCGCGTGAAGAGCCGCGAGCCCCCCGCCAAGGTCAATTGCGGTCAATGCGCGAAAGCGCGCGCGGCGATACGCCGGACGAAGGCGACGACCCGTTCAGGGTCCGTAAATTGCGGCATGCGGCCCAGGCCTTCGATCCGCTCAAAGTCGAGGCCGTCGATCTTGTCCAGCATCGGTTGGCCATGGACCGCCTCGCCGATCACCTGGTCGCCGGTGCCGAACAGAATGCCTGCCGGCATCGCAATTTCGCGGTAAGACCGTTCGATTTCGCCAAGATCCCGTTCCACGGCCACGACATCGGTGGACGTGGCGAAATAGTGGGACGGACGCAGCCCCAGCCATCCGCCGCCGCCGATCATGTAGTCTGCCGGAACCGCTTGCGGCGCGAAAATGAACTGCAGCGTCGGCTGCGCGTAACGGAGGCTGAGCGGTATCGCCACCGTATAGGCCAGGACACGGCGCAGCAGCCGTGACGGAACATAGAGCAGGTCAAATCCCTGACGCCCCCTCGCTTCCTGATGCGTCAGCGGCGAGAGCAGCGCGATGCCGGAAATCGCTGTCGGATGGCCGGTCGCCAGCGCAAGCGCGATGGCCCCGCCGAGCGAATGGCCGACGACCAAAGGCCGCTCCAGGCGCAATTCCTCGATGAAGCGCCGCACGATGTCAGCCTGCTCGGGCAGCCGGCCGGTGGCCCCGGTTGCCCGAACTGAATAGCCCGACCCCGGCCGGTCGAGGGCGATCAGCCGGTAGCCAGGACCGAAGCGGCCGAACAGCGTCTGGCGGAAGTGGTGGAGTTGAGCGCCCAGCCCGTGCACAAAGACGATCGGCCTGCCGTCGCCCTCTTCCACATAGTGGATGCGGTTGCCGTCGATCTCGACGAATTTGCCGCAAGCCGGCACCAGTCTTTCGGCCTTTGCCGCAATCCGCCAGGTCGCAACTGTCACGGCCAGCACGGCAAGCGCCGCCGCGATGAGTAAGCCGACGAGCAACCACAGGACAAACGACATCAGCATGTTTTCACCCCAGCCGACCGACCGCACCATATCCGCAACGGCCGCCGCCACAAGCACTGATCCGGCTTTCGCATTGCGGCCGGCCGCGGGCCGCGTTATCTCAGGCGACCTTTGCTGCCGGAGCCCGCCATGCCTGAAATCGTCACCGCCGCCATGCTCGTCATCGGCGACGAAATCCTCTCCGGCCGCACCAAGGACAAGAACATCGGCCATCTCGCCGATATCATGACGGCGATCGGCATCGACCTGAAAGAAGTGCGCATCGTCCCCGATGAGGAGGACGAGATCGTTGCGGCGGTGAATGCCCTGCGTGCCCGCTATACCTACGTCTTTACCACCGGCGGCATCGGCCCCACGCATGACGACATCACCGCCGACTCCATCGCCAAGGCCTTTGGCGTGCCTTGCGAATACGACGCCAAGGCCTATGCGCTGCTCGAAGCAAGCTACGCCGGGCGCGGCATCGAGTTCACCGAAGCGCGCAAGCGCATGGCGCGCATGCCGCGTGGCGCCGACCATATCGACAATCCCGTCTCGGTCGCGCCGGGCTTCCGCATCGGCAACGTCCATGTCATGGCCGGCGTGCCGTCGATCTTCCAGGCCATGCTCGACAATGTGGTGCCGACGCTCAAGGCAGGCACCAAAATGTTGTCGGCCACGGTGCACTGCCCCTTCGGCGAGGGCCTGATCGGCGGGCCGCTGGCCGAGATCCAGAAGGCGCATCCAGGCACCATCATCGGCTCCTATCCCAAATATGGCGACGGCAAGTTCTGGACCGAGCTCGTCGTCCGCGCCCGCAGCGAGGAAGCGCTCGAGGCCGCGCGCAAGGACGTCGAGGCGATGGTGGCGGGCTTGGCCGAGGCAGGCTGATCCGCGGCTGGAACCAGTCAATGCGCTGAGGCGTTCCCTTGCCGCGCGGATGCGCGGGGTAAACAATTGAGGGACCAGCCATGCGCTTCAAGACGATCGTGGCCATTTTGCAGAACGAACAGGACGCCGAGCGCGTGCTCGATTGCGCCCTTCCGCTTGCCGAAAGATTCGAGAGCCATCTCGTCGGCATCCATGCCGAGGCGCTTCCCGTGCCCTACACATCGGCCACGGGCTTTCCCGACACCGAATTCCTGCAGGTCTCGGCCGAGATGAACAAGGAGCGCGCCGACAAATTGCAGGCCTATTTCCTCAAGCGGATCGAGGAATCCGGCCTCTCCTTCGAATGGCGAAGCCTGGAGAGCTTTTCCGGCGACAGCGCGCTGACCGGCATATCGAGCGTGCGCGCCGCCGATCTGATCATCGCCGCGCAGCGTGACACCGGCGGCGATCCGAGCGCCGATGTCGACACGCTGGTCTACGATGCCGGCCGGCCGGTGCTGGTCGTGCCGCATGACGGCCCGCTGGTGACAACCTTCAGGCGTGTGTTGCTGGCCTGGAACGGCAGCAAGGAAGCGGCCCGCGCGGCCTTCGACGCCCTGCCCTTCATTGCCGAGGCCGACAAGACCGACATTCTCGTCATCGATCCGCCCGAGAGCCTGGACGAATCCCCCGAGGCGGCCGGCGCCGAGATCGCGGCCGCCCTGTCGCGCCACGGCGCCAATGTCAGCGTCTCGGTGCAGAAGTCGGATGGCTCGGCAATCGACGATATCATCCAGTCGAGGATGGCCGAATCCGGCACCGACCTGCTCGTGCTCGGCGCCTACAGCCACTCCTGGCTGCGCCAGCTCCTGTTCGGCGGCGTTACCCGCACGGTACTGCGCAGCACGAATGTAGCCGCTTTCCTGTCGCGGTGACGCCGGAGCAACTCCGGGAAAAGCGTGACACGGTTCTCCGTCCGCGATGATATCTCAGTCGCGCTCTCGAAACGGAGGTCCACCGGTCTCCCGCGGAAGATCGTCGGAAATTCAGGTCGAGGGCCGTCCCACCTGCCGTGGTCAAACATCATCCGAGGACGTCCATCCGCTGTCCCTTGCCAAGAGCAAGGCTTTCCAGCTAATTCCGCCTGCATTCCATTGTTTCTGCGCGCTGATGGCGCGCGCTTGCGGAGTGCGCGAACATGTCCCTTCCCGAAAAAGCCTTTCCCGTCTCCTGGGACCAGTTCCACCGCGACGCCCGCGCGCTTTCCTGGCGGCTGTCCGGCGCCAACAAGGGGCAATGGAAGGCGATCGTCTGCATCACGCGCGGCGGCCTGGTCCCCGCCGCCATCATCGCGCGCGAGCTCGGCATCCGCGTCATCGAGACGGTGTGCGTGGCCTCCTATCATGACTACACCAGCCAGGGTCAGCTGCAGGTCCTGAAGGAGATTTCGCCTCCGCTGCTCGCCGATGACGGAGCCGGCGTGCTGATCATCGACGACCTGACCGATACCGGCAAGACGGCCGGCATAGTGCGCGCGATGATGCCGAAGGCGCATTTCGCGACGGTCTATGCCAAGCCGAAGGGCCGTCCGCTGGTCGACACGTTCGTCACTGAGGTCAGTCAGGACACCTGGATCTACTTCCCGTGGGACATGGGCTTCACTTACCAGAAGCCGATCGCGGACGATCACGCCGGCTGAACGGCCATTTTGTTTTCCAGAGAATCTGCCTTAAACTTGGGTCGTGTAGTCGTGCCAAGGAGCACGACTACTTTGCAGGATTGACTTTTTCTGGTGAGATTTTCCGACGGAGTGAAGTTTTTTACTTTTAAAGCTCATAATTCGCCGTAAGATTCGTAAGGTGGCAAACGATTCTGGAGGCTGGGGCAGCTTCTTACCATGTTGACGAGGCCGAGGACGCACAACCAGATGGCCGAAAGAGTCCGGCGGCTCTTCGGCGTTGCGCCTTGTCGCCTGCAGGTTGCCGCCTTGCCTTGGCGCGAGAGTGAGAACGGCGTCGAGATCATGCTTATCACCAGCCGCGACACCGGTCGCTGGGTGCTGCCCAAGGGTTGGCCCGAGGCCAGGGAACCGCTTTGCGAAGCCGCCGCTCGCGAAGCAGGCGAGGAAGCCGGACTGCGCGGCTCCATATCGCATGTTGAAGCCGGCCGCTATTTCTACGCCAAAGTCCTCGCCTCCGGCGAGGAAGTGCCTTGCGAGGTACTGGTCTTTCCGCTGCATGTCGACCGCGTCGCGGATCGCTGGAAAGAGAAGCGCGCGCGAACGCGCAAATGGGTTGGCCCGAACGAAGCCATCCGGATGGTCAACGAACCCGACCTCTGCCAGATCATTGCCGGCTTCTGCGCCGCGCCGCGCAAGTTCGCCTGACCCGCTCAGGCAAGGCCAAAATCGTCGGAACTGAGCCGGGTCCAACGATCGCCCATCAACCCGCCGATGAAAATGTCGCCGGAGCGGACCGCTTCGATGACCTCGGCGATGCGCGAGCGGACCATCGTGCCCCCGGCATAGCGGAAGAAGACGTCCTTGTGGCCGAAGAGTTGCGGCATGAACCGGTTCTGCGTCTGCCCGGCAATGCCGACGCAGCCCATCTCCCGCGCAGCCGCGATGAGACCGTCCAGCGTCGCTCCCCAATGGGATCCGGATGCCTGGATTTGCAATAGGTTCGCGATGCCGCCGGCCTGGCCGTAGAAGGCGTAGCAGCCCAGCATCCTGCCCGTTTCGTCGTAAGTCCCGCCGAAATGAAGTGGCCCGTCGGCCCGCTTCTCGGCCGCCAGCGCGAGCAGCCGCGGCAACTCCTCGCCCCTCCAACTCGGCCGAAGGGAGTAATCGGTCATGAGGGCAGACAGTCGCTCCGCAAATTGGGCCGCATCGATCGGCTCCCGGTGGATCCGTTGGGATGACGAATGCTGGGCCGATGGCTCGAACCTTCTTCTTGCAAGAGCGTCGAACGCTCTCGCGCAAGGATCGAGCGCCAGGCGAGGCAGCCCGGGCCATTTACGGCGCAGCACGGCGGCGGCCATGGCGCCCGGCCGGAAAATACAGGTCCACTCCAGGCAATGCACCGGCAGCAGCTGATACTTCATCGGGCGCGCGAACGCCAAGGATGTCCGGTTGGCGGAATCGGTCAGGTACAGGTCGAATTCACCCTGATGCAGGGCACGCAGCAATTGCGGGCCGGCCCAACCGTGATCGATGCTGGAGTCGGTCATGAAGGGACCGATGATGGCCGCGCTCAATGCCCTTCCATTGAGTTCATAGCGGGCTTTCAGAACGCCCATGAAGCCACCCAAGCGGCCCTGCGGGTTGATCTGGACAAGCGCCTTGCTCTCATCCCCGTCCAGGTAAAGCCCCCTCATATAGTCCGCCGTCTGCGCGATCGCTCGATCGCGTTGGCGGCGACGATGGCGAAACTTCATCAGGAACAGCGCGGCGACCTGCTCGAGATCCTCGGCGGTTAAAGGCCGAACCGAGCCATGCTGGGATTCCAGTGGCGCAACCACCTGTCCCGGACTCGCGGAAACAAGATTCATCGTGATTACCTATACGAAAGCGCTAAAGGCGGTCGTGCTTCTCAAAGGAAATCTCCGCCTGGTCGGCTTCCTGCAAAAAAAATCCTATAGGCCTTTCTTCTGCCATATCTGATTTTCTGTAAATACATTAAAATCATTGTTTGAATGTACATGAATAGCTAAAAACTAAAATAGAATTTCCTAAAATTTAAATATATATATAGTAATTTGAAAAACATATTGAACCCCTTTAACCGCATGACGGGAGAGCGGTTGCAACCGTATTGCGGCTGATGGCGCCCGGCGGAGGCCGGGCGCCGTCCTTTCCTCAGGCGACGAGGCCCTTGGTCAGCTCGAGCGCCTGACGCTCGAACAGCCGCCGGTAGATGCCGCCGTTCAGCCGGATCAGTTCGTCATGCGAACCTTCCTCGGCAATACGCCCGCGATCGAAGACCAGCAGCCGGTCGAGCGCGCGCACCGTCGAGAGCCGGTGCGCGATCACCAGGGTCGTGCGCCCGACCATCAATCGCTCCATCGCCTTCTGAATCAGCACTTCCGATTCCGAATCAAGGCTCGATGTCGCCTCGTCCAGGATCAGAATGCGCGCGTCGGCCAGGAAGGCGCGGGCGATCGCCACACGTTGACGCTCGCCGCCCGACAACTTCACGCCACGCTCGCCGACCAGGGTTCCATAGCCCTTGGGCAGGCTGGTGATGAAATCATGCGCGCTCGCGAGTTTGGCCGCATGCTCAATCTCGGCCTGGCTGGCGCCGGGCCTGGCATAGGCGATGTTTTCGGCGAGCGACCGGTGGAACAGGATCGGCTCCTGCTGAACGATGGCGATCTGGCTGCGCAACGAAGCCTGCTCGACCTGCGAGATGTCCTGCCCATCGATCAGGATCCGCCCGGCACTCACATCATAAAGCCGCTGGATCAGCTTGACGAAGGTCGTTTTGCCCGAGCCCGAATGCCCGACCAGCCCGATGCGCTCGCCGGCCGCGATATCGACCGAGAAATCGCGGTAGAGCGGCAGAAGGTGGGTACCGTAGTGGAACGTCACCTTGTCGAAGGCGATGTGCCCGTCGCCGATCCGGATCGGGCGAGCGCCGGGCCGATCCTCGATGCCGAGCGGCTCGGACTGGAAGTCGACCAGTTCCTCCATGTCGTTGATCGAGCGCTGCAGGTTGCGGATATGCGTGCCGATGTCGCGCAGATAGCCCTGCAGCACGAAGAACGAGGTTAGCACGAAGGCGACGTCGCCGGCGCTCGCCTGACCCCAGGCCCACAACATGAGGGCAAGACCGATGACCGCCGCCCGCATCACCAGCAGCAGCACCCCTTGTGTGGTGCCGTTGGCAGTGCCGCGCATCCAGGTGCGGCCGGTGCGCAGGCGCCATTTGGCGACGACGCGCGCCAGCCGCGCTTCCTCGCGAGCCTCCGCGCCGAAGCCCTTGACGACGGCGTTGCAGCTCACCGCGTCTGCCAGCGAGCCGCCCAGCCGCGTATCCCAGCTGTTGGCGAGCCGTGCGGCAGGCGCGACATAGCCGAGCGACAGTATCGCCGTGACAGCGATGAACAGCACCGAACCGGCGGCCACCACGGCCCCCATCAACGGCCAGAACCAGCCGAGCAGCAGCGTGGAGCCGACGAGCATGACGACCGACGGCAACAGCGCGATCAGGATCGTGTCGTTGAGCAGGTCCAGCGCCCACATGCCGCGCGTTATCTTGCGCACCGTCGATCCGGCAAAGCTGTTGGCGTGCCAGTCCGTCGAGAAGCGCTGCACCCGATGGAAGGCGTCGGCCGCGATGTCCGACATCATCTTCAGCGTCAACTCGACGATACACAGGAAGGCGACATTGCGCAGCACGACACCAGCCAGCGCCAGCGCGATCAAGGTCGAGAACGCCGTCATCGCCGCATTCCAGGCGACTGCGTCAGTTCCGGCGCCGCTGGCGACGGCATCGACCAAGCGGCCGGAATAGAAGGGTGTCAGCACGTCGGCGAGCGTCGAGAGCAGGAAGGCGCCCATGATGAGCGAAAGCCGCCATGGCTGGCCGCGCCAGTGGCTGAACGTAAAGCCAAGCACGCTGCGAAAGGCGCTTGCGCGCAGGTCGATCTTGAAACGAGCCATGATTTCATACGGGCGCAAACGAGCCCGGTCCCGGTAAAAATCGAATTGGAAAACCCGCGTCCGCGCCCTGCGGCGTCCCTGAAAGCGGGAGGTTCAGTATGGTAGGCCGCCTGCGCTGAGGCGGCGACCGGCAGCGGCAGATGCCTGGTCCGCGTCTGGCTCTCCGAGAAACCCTCGGAGCGCCGGCGCCGACCTAGGCCTCGCGGCCTCGCATAACGATGTCAAATCCTGCCATACGGTCCTCCCGGAAGGGAATCGCGGAAAGGTTGTTATAGGCAGACATCAGCCGATCGCCAAGTCGGCCCGTCGCCAAAACGACATCTGGTCCAAGCACTGCGACGAATTTGCAACAACGGCGGGTTGTGGCCGGGCCTCAGGCAGCGGGTGAGCGATCCAGTCGCATATAGCGCCCTTCCGCCCGGAATCCGAACTTCTGGTAAAGGCTGTGAGCGTCGCTGGTCGTGAGGCTCCAATGAGAGACGGTCTTCATATCGGGATGATCGAGGAGTGCCTGCACAAGCCGTTTTCCGATGCCATGCCCACGACGCTCCGGCCAGACGATGACGTCGGCAAGATAGGCAAAGACCGTGTAGTCGGTGATCGCGCGGGCGAATCCGACCTGCTTGCCATCGAGATAGGCGCCGACGCAGAGCGAGTTGTCGAAGGCGCGGCGGTTGGCTTCGTCGGTTCTGGATGCACCCCAATAGCTTTGCATGAGCAGATCGGAGGTCGCCCGGAAATCGATCCGCGACAGGTCGAAACTGATTTCAACATCCTGCATGCGCGGCGCAATCTCGCGGACTAGCCGCGATCCCGGAACCGGTTGGTGATCGGGTAGCGACGGTCGCGGCCGAAATTCTTCCGTGTGATCTTCACACCGGGCGCCGCCTGGCGGCGCTTGTACTCGGCGATGTAGAGCAGGTGCTCGACGCGCGTCACCGTCGCCCGGTCGTGGCCGCGCGCGACGATGTCGTCGACGCTCATCTCGTTCTCCACCAGGCATTCCAGAATATCGTCTAGCACCGGATAGGGCGGCAGCGAATCCTGGTCGGTCTGGTTCTCGCGCAGCTCCGCCGACGGCGCCTTGTCGATGATGTTCTTCGGGATGACCTCGCCCGACGGCCCAAGCGCGCCCGGCGGCACATGCGAATTGCGCCAGCGCGACAGCGCATAGACCTGCATCTTGTAGAGATCCTTGATCGGGTTGAAGCCGCCATTCATGTCGCCGTAGAGCGTGGCGTAGCCGACCGACATCTCGCTTTTGTTGCCCGTGGTGACCACCATCGAGCCGAACTTGTTGGAAATTGCCATCAGGATCGTGCCGCGCGCGCGGCTCTGCAGGTTCTCCTCGGTGATACCTTCCTGGGTACCCTCGAAGAGCTGGGTCAGCGCGTGCCTGAAGCCTTCGACCGGCTCGGAGATCGGCACGATGTCATAGCGGCAGCCAAGCGCGCGAGCGCAGTCCTCGGCGTCCTTCAGCGAATCCTTCGACGTATAGCGATAGGGCATCATGACGGTGCGCAACCGCTCTTCGCCCAGCGCATCGACGGCCAAAGCGGCGCAGATCGCCGAGTCGATGCCGCCGGAGAGGCCGAGCACCACGTTCTTGAAGCCGTTCTTGTTGACGTAGTCGCGCAGACCCAGCATGCAGGCCCGGTAGTCGGCCTCTTCACGCTCGGGGATCTTCGACATCGGGCCTTCCGAGCAGACCCAGCTGTCTCCCTTTCTTTTCCAGGTGGTGACGGCGACCGCCTCCTCGAACTGGCTCATCTGGAAGGCCAGCGTCTTGTCGGCCCCGATGGCGAACGAGGCGCCGTCGAAGATCAGCTCGTCCTGGCCGCCGAGCTGGTTGGCATA
Organism: Mesorhizobium sp. CA6; assembly: GCF_020165035.1. NCBI lineage: Bacteria > Pseudomonadati > Pseudomonadota > Alphaproteobacteria > Hyphomicrobiales > Phyllobacteriaceae > Mesorhizobium > Mesorhizobium sp. CA6. Next base: position 132,213 of record NZ_JAIUHI010000008.1, read on the forward strand.
GATCATCGGCAGGCCGGTCTCGATGACCTGGCGGATGACGACCTGGTGGCGAACGTCGATCTTGGCGCGATAGTAGGGGGAGCCGTTCGGCACCAGCAGGATCTCGGCGCCGCTTTCGGCAAGCGTCTCGCACACGGCGATGTCGCCCCAGATGTCCTCGCAGATCGGAATGCCGATGCGCACGCCGCGGAAGTTGACCGGACCCTGCAGTTCCGGCCCGGCCTGGAAGACGCGCTTCTCGTCGAATTCGCCATAATTCGGCAGGTCGAGCTTGTAGCGCTCGGCGATGATCTTGCCGCCGTCGGCGAAGACGATCGAGTTATGCGTGCCGGTCCGGCGCTTCAGCGGCGTGCCGACGATGACGCCCGGCCCGCCATCGGCGGTGTCCTCGGCGAGGTCCTGCGCCGCCTTCTCGCAGGCCTTCAGAAAGGAAGGCTTCAGCACCAGGTCTTCCGGCGGATAGCCGGCGAGGAAGAGCTCGGTGTAGAGCACCAGATCGGCGCCCTGGCGCGCCGCGTCCGCCCTCGCCTCGCGCGCTTTTGCCAGATTGCCGGCGACGTCGCCGACGGTCGGGTTGAGCTGGGCGACGGCAATGCGCAGGATATCGGGAGCGGTCTTGGTCATGGTACGGGATTTAGCGTGGCTGAAATCGCCCCGCAATGGCGTTTGGTTGTGCCACTTGGGATCGATCGAAGATCGTATCCTGACTAATCGGCGGAGCCGATTATGTCCCTGATCGATTGAGGACCGTATCCTGACTAATAGGCGGCGCCGATTATGTCCTTGATCGATTGAGGACCGTATCCTGACTAATAGGCGGCGCCGGCAGAGCCGACTATCTCCCTGATCGACGGACGTCGATCGATCCCAACCACCTAGTCGCCCATATATTCGCGCAGCGCCTCTGCCGAGCGGTTCTCGCCGATCGACATCGCTAGGATGCGCGAGATGTGGCGGCGCGGCAGGCCGGTCTCGGCCGACCATTGGTTGATCTGCGCCTGGATCTTGTCGAGGTCCCGCTTCGAGGTTGGGTTTTCGGCGATGTCGAGGCCGGCATCGCGCAATGCCGCCGCCATGTCGGTAGAGACCACAAACGTGTCCCATTCGAGCCAGCGCAGGAAATACTGGCCGGTGTTGCCGCCGAGCCGGCTGCCATGCTTGGCGAGATACGCGGTCAGGCCGACCTGATCGTCCGCGGGCCAGGAGGCGATGAATTTGCCGAAGCTGCCATTCTCCTTCGAGACGCGATCGACGAAGGCGGCATTGTCGCGCACCGACTTGATCTTCTGCGGATTGCGCACGATGCGGCTGTCGGATGCAAGCTCGTGCCAGAAGTCGTCCGGCTGGAACAGAAGCCGCTTCGGCTCGAAGCCGAGGAACGCTTCCTCGAAACCTGGCCATTTCTGCTCGATGACCCGCCACACGAAGCCGGCGGCGAAAATGCGCTCGGCCATGGTGGAGAGGATGCGGTCGCCGGGGATCTTTGCAACCGCCATATTATCGGGCGCGGGGCCAAGCAACTGCGCCAGCACGGCCTCTCCGCCCTTGCGCTTTGCCGCCCGTGCATGGATTTTCTGGAAATCGAGCATCATTGTCCCCGCTTGTTCGCCGCAATCTATCACTTCACGTCCGGCCCGGCAGCCTCTACCTCTATCGACGCCCGGCCGAAGGAGAGGACAAATGAACAAGATCGTCGAAGATATGGCGAACCGTCTGCTCAAGCGAAAGCCGGACGGTTTCGGTCCGCTCGAGAGCCGCGTGCTCCAGTCGACGCTCGAGCGCACCACCATCACCCGCGACACCAACAAGGCCGTGGCCTTCCACGAGACCTATGGCGACCGTATTGCCGACACCATCGCCAGGATCGGCGGCTCCTGGTCCTTCATCCTGAGCTTCCTGGCCTTTCTTGTTGTCTGGACTGCCGGCAACGCCTGGCTGCTCACCCGCGACGCCTTCGACCCCTACCCTTTCATCTTCCTCAACCTTGTTCTGTCGATGCTGGCGGCTATCCAGGCGCCGGTGATCATGATGTCGCAGAACCGCCAGACCGAGCGCGACCGCATCGACGCCGCCCATGACTACGAGGTCAATCTGAAGGCCGAGATCGAGATCATGGCCCTGCATGAAAAACTCGACGAGCTTCGCCATAGCGAGATCATCGGCATGCGTGACGAAATCCTGCGCATGGCCGAGCAGATCAGGCGCATTGACGAAAAACTGTCCGCGCGGCCCGCAACGGAATGAGCGAGACTATCCATCGCCTCATCGAGCAATACGGGCTGATCGCGGTCTTCCTGGGTTGCGTGGCCGAAGGCGAAAGCGCGGCGATCCTGGGCGGCTTCTTCGCTCATCAGCATGTTTTCGTGCTGTGGCAGACTTTCTTTGCCGCCTTCCTCGGCGCCTTCGCCGGCGACACGTTCTTCTTCACCCTGGGGCGCAGCTTCGCTGAACATCGCTATGTGAGACTGTTGCGCAGGCGTCCGGGCTTCAGCCGAGCCTATCGCCTGCTCAACACCCATCCCAACATTTTCGTGCTGACCAACCGCTATATCTACGGCATGCGCCTGGTCGGCGGCGTCGCCGCCGGCCTGTCGACCGTGTCCATGCCGCGTTTCGTCATCCTGAATGCCATCTCGTCCGCGGTCTGGTCGGCCCTGTTCAGCGGCATCGGCTATGTCTTCGGCCTGGGCGCGGAGGAAATCGTGGGCCAGGCGTTTGCTCGCCATCAGCGCCTGCTCATCGCCCTCGGCGTCGGCATCGTTATCGCCGTGGTCGCCTGGTTGGTAGGCCATCACTTCGCGAAGCGCGAACGCGCCAGGGAAGACCAGGCAGGATCTTGATCAATCCGCGAGGATCAGATCGGCGCGCCGACAAGGCGTTCGATGATGGCGATGCCCCAGACGCCGCCGGCGATCACGATCGAAATCAGCACGGCCAGCGAACCGCAGTCCTTGGCAAGTTGGATGTCGATGTGGAATTCGCGCGAGATTGCGTCGCAGGCCGCCTCGATGCCGGTGTTGAGCACTTCGACCATGATCAGGAGCAGCACAGCACCGATCAGCAGGGCATAGCCGCGCCAGGAAACCGAGATGAACCAGCCGGCCGGCAAGGCGAGCGCCAGCAACAGCAATTCCTGCTGGAACGCCTTTTCGTGGGCGGCCAACTTGCGGAAGGCCCGCACTGAATTGATGAAAGCATCGATCAGCCGCTGCATTCCTCTGCCCCTTTGCGAGTCACCGGCAGGGGATATCGCAATGGTGGGATCAAGGGAATAAGGCAGCCGCTGCAAAATTCATCCGCCCGCGACCTTTATCGACGGCGCCGATTTCTCGAACTGCGGCAACCCGTCCTCGATCGAATAATAATCGCCCTTGTCGCCGACGAAGATGTGGCATTCGCCCCGAAGCCCGCTCGGTTCCTCGAATGAACCAGCCATAACCGAAACATATGCATCGCCTTTCGGCTTCCAGAACAGCACCGAGCCGCATGTCTTGCAAAAGCCACGCTTGGCGAAGTCGGATGCCTCATACCAGGTGAGATTTTCCATGCCTTCGATAACGATGTCGGCGTCCGCTACATTGGTTGCGGCGTAGAAATGGCCGCTCTGCTTGCGGCATTGTGAACAATGGCAATAAATCACGCCGCGTAGCGGGCCCTTCGTTCTGAAACGCACCGCCCCGCACAGGCACGATCCGCTATGATTGTCCATTCCGGCCTCCTTCGACGTCGTCTGCACCGTTCATTGCCGGATAGAATTCCAGTTTTGAGATGACCGGGCACCGGCAAATGCGACACCGAAGCGACGCGTTTCAGAAGCTACCCCTGCACCGCTTTGCACCCTGTGGTAGCAAGGACAATGAGGAAATGCAGGCTATTAAGGAAACTTTAGCAGGACTGCATTTATCGTTCCCACAAGCGATGGTCGTGTTGGGGACGCGCCGTCGCAATTCTGATTCAAATCCCCGCGTGAGCGAACGCCGGCGGTGGCAGGTCTCCGGTCGCACTGAAGGGGCAGTGAACAGACATGAAGCCGGCAGCCATTCCGACCGACAGGAATACCGACATCGCCAGCACCGTCGTGACGACGATGCGACAGCTCGGCGTGCTTGGCCTGCCGCGTAACTATGAAATCTTCTACGAGGCGCTCAGCAGCAGCAATCGCGAACTCAGCCTTGCCGTCGTCTCGTTGAGCAACCGCCCGACCCAGGAAGACCTCGACCGCATCGGACGGAGCTTCTTCCCGCAGCACCACGGCCCCGCCATTGTCGAGCACGCCCGTGAGGTGATGGCCAAGGAGCTCGAGGACATCGCCGCGCTGTTGCGCAGCGAGCGCTCGCATATCGAGAAGTATGGCCGCATCCTCGACGAGACCTCGAGCGGCCTGAGCAATCGCAGCCTGCTTTCGCAAGAACTCCTGCAGAAGATCGCAGGCGCGATGTCGGCCGCCACCAGCTCGACGATCGACCATGGCCGTCAGATCGCCAGCACGCTCAGCGAAAAGACAGCCGAGCTTGAAAGCGTCAAGTCGAAGCTCGAGGAATACAAGCGGCTCGCCGACACCGACCCGCTTACGCAGCTGTGGAACCGCCGCGCCTTCGACAAGGAGATCACCCGGATCTACAACAGCAACCGCGGCATATTGTTCAACGCCTTGATCCTTGCCGATATCGATCATTTCAAGGACATAAACGATCGCTATGGCCACCCGGTCGGCGACAGGATCCTGCAGATCATCGCCGAGATCTTCCAGTCCAGCGTGCGTGCCGACATATTTGTCGCGCGAACCGGCGGCGAGGAGTTCGCGCTTATCGTCGAAGGCGCCAGCGAGGAAGCCACATACGAGATCGCCGAGCGCATCCGCGCGCTAATCGAGCAGACACCGTTCACCGGCAGCCAGACCGGCATGAACTACGGCACCGTTACCGTATCGATGGGCATCTGCATGGCCTCGGAGGCGGAAAACCCCGAGGATCTCTACACCAAGGCCGACCAGGCGCTTTACCGCTCCAAGGTCGGCGGCCGCAACCGTGTGACAAAGCACTCGGCCACGGTCAGCCGGGCTGGCAAAAGCTGGCTGCTTTACAAGAAAGACTGACACACCCCTTTCCAGGCGAATTTTTGTGGATTATATTTTCCACAGAAATGAAAGGGTGCGCTTATGCAACGTCCAGTCGCGGCCGCGACGGCGGCCGAAAATGCCGTCATTACCAAGGCCACGCTGCGCGCGGCCGACCTGCTCGATATCACCGCCAGGACGCTTGCCTTGGTCATCGGCGTGTCGGAAGCAACGGTCTCGCGCATGCGCCGGCAGGAATTCCTGCTTGAACGCGGCACCAAGCCGTTCGAATTGGCGGTGCTGTTCGTGCGCCTGTTCCGCTCGCTCGACGCCATCGTCGGCGGCGACGAGACCGTCGCCCGGGCGTGGCTGAAGAATCCCAACACCACGCTCGACGGCACGCCGCTCGAAAAAATCCTGACGATTGCCGGACTTGTCGATGTCATTGCCTACCTGGACTCCCGGCGCGCTCTCGTCTGAGGCCGTCCGGCTCGAAGGCAAGTACTGGCGAATGGTCGAGGCGCAGCACCGCGTCTCGACCCTTAAGCTCATCGACACGCTCGACGAGCAGGCGCTGCTGGAAGATCTCATCGAGGACACCAAGCCGCATATCCCGCTGGAGTGCCGCCACCTCCATTACCTGTTGTCGACGCCTTTTCGCTATGGCTCCGTTTATCCATACGGCTCGCGTTTTCGCCGCGCCGGTAAGACCAAAGGCGTCTATTATGCCGCCGAGACGGTGCTGACGGCGGTGGCGGAAATGGCTTTCTACCGCTTGCTGTTCTTTGCGGAGTCGCCGGCGACGCCATGGCCGAACGACGCCGCGGAATACACTGCCTTCGCCGCTGCGATAAAATGCGGCCGCGCGATCGACCTGACACGGCCGCCCCTGGATCGCGACGAACAGGCCTGGACGCAGCCCACCGACTACACCGCCTGCCAGGTGATCGCCGATGTCGCGCGCGAAGCCGAGTTGCAGGCGATCCGCTATCGCTCGGTGCGCGATCCCAGGGGCGCCAACATCGCGCTGTTGACCTGCAAGGGCTTTGCCAAGGCCAGGCCGCTGGAGCCGCAGACCTGGCGCATCCGGATCGGCTCTTTCGGCCTGCAGGCGATCTGCGAATTCCCGGAGAAGAGGCTGGAATTCTCACGCGCTGCTTTTGCGGACCCAAGGCTTGCCGGAATGCGCTGGGAGCGCGGCTACTGAACTCCGAAAACTGTATCGAGATTCAGGTCAGGAAGAGCCGAGAATGGTGGCCTCCGAGAACCCGAGCGGAGCGTACTTCAAGTACGTGAGCACCGGAAGCGCAGGAGGCCGCCATTCGCAGGCCGACCTCACCTGAATATCGATACAGGTTTAGGCCAGGATGTTCACCGCACGCGCCGCCACCAGCGCGATGGTCAGGAGCGAGATCATTGCTTCGGCCATCATCAGGAGCTTCGCGCGCTGCGTGAGCGGCAAGGTGTCGGTCGGCGAGAACGCCGTGGCATTGGTGAAAGCCAGGAAGACATAGTCGACGAAGCCCGGCAGCCAGCCCTGTATCTCGCGATCGGGTAGCGTCATTTGCGGAAACAGGAAGTCTGCCTGCGCGCGCTTGACCAGCCCGCAGGTCGGCGGGCCTCCCCGGTCGGTGCTCCAGAACCACAGCGCAAAGACAATCACATTGGTGACCCAGATGTTGAGCGCGTCGACGAGCAGCGTCGTGCCGGCCCCGGCATGCCCTTCCAGCAACGCCCGCACCAGGAAGACCAGCGACCCGCAATTCATGATGCTGATGACGCCGGTCATCACCAATGCTGCGCGGCGGATATAGAGGCGCAATCGGCCGATCGCGTACCAATGCTCATGGTCGACGGCGTTGCGCGTCGCCATTTGCGTCCAGGCCGTCGCGATCGACAGGGGCGCCAGCAGCGCCGCCTCCACTGTAGGGGCCAGCCAGCGCGGACCGAAGGACAGGTTGTTGATGACCAGAAGCTGCAGGCAGATGACGACGAGAACCGCGGCGCGCGCCGACCAGAAATCGAGCCCACGATGATGGATGACGGCATGCTGATGGCGCATGGAGGAACCTGTATTGCTAAAACCGCGGCGCTACGGACGGGCTCCGGCAATGATCGGCCGGCCGGTCCTGCCCGAAGCGCCGGCGACGGGTTCCATCGCAATCTTGGTTTTACAATGTTGCGGAAGAATACTTTTTCGTAAGCTTTTGCTATCGGACTGTTCAGCAATCCATCGGTATGATTTTAGGCCCGTATGTCGAGAACCAGTGAATCCGTGCATGTCTGGCCCGCCGCGGCTGCGGCGGAAGACGATCTGTCTTCCATCTGGAACGGTCTGGTCCGGCATCCATGGCGGTTACTGGCGCTTTTGTGCCTGATCCAGATCGCCTGCTGGACCGTCATGCCCGCGCTCGTCAACGTTGGGCCGCCGCGCGACGTCGTCGAGGGTTTCATGTGGGGACGCGAATGGGTGCTGCTGACCTACAAGCACCCGCAACTCCCCTGCTGGCTGCTCGAGATCAGCCACCTGCTCACCGGCTCGTTCCGCTGGCCGCAATATATGCTGTCGCAGTTGATGATCTCGACGACTTTCGTCCTGGTCTACCTTCTCGCGCGCGACATCATGGGCCCGACCCGGGCGATCGCCGCCGTGCTCTTGATGCCGTCGATCTATTTCTTCGGCTGGCCGACCCCGCAATTCAACCATGATTACGCGCAAATGCCGTTCTGGGCCGCAATCTCATGGTTGCTGTGGCGCTCGGCGCGCGACGGCCGTCCAGGCTGGTGGCTCGCCCTCGGCCTCGTCTCGGGCATCGGGCTCTACGCAAAGTTCTCGACGGCTCTGCTACTGGTGTTCGGTGGTATCTGGATTTTGTACGACGCCCGCGCTCGAAGCCGGCTTGCCACCCCATGGCCATGGCTCGGTCTTGCGGTTTTTCTGGGCCTCGCGGCGCCGCTGGCAATTGCGCTTTTCCGCCTCGATTTCCTGCCGCTGACCTATGCGGAGCATCGCAACGCCTGGGTGCTCGCTAACCGCGCACGGCTCTACTATATCGGCGTTCAGCTTGCAGGGCTTGCCGCTCTTCCCGCCGTTCTTGCTATTTCCGGCCTGCTGCGACGGCGGCCCGACCCGGCACGAGACCCCTTACCGGTCCGCCCTGCCCCCGAGCGGCGCGCGATTGTCTACCTGGCATGGATGGGCCTGGGGCCGGCGCTCCTGATCATGGCCGCCTCGCTGTTTACCGGCACCGGCGAGTCCTGGGGCGCGACGATGTACAATTTGGTCGGCACCCTCGCGGTTGCACTCTTGGGACAGCGCCTGGGCGCGGCCGAGTTGCGCCGACTGACGCTGCTGGCACTGCTATGCGTGGTCGGCGTATCGAGCGCCTATGCGGTGACCCGCTGGACCGGTTGCAACGTCCTCGGTCGCCTGCAGCCGATGTGCTGGCCGGCACGATCGATCTCGCAGACGGCCGAAGCGATCTGGCATGAGACGGTACCAGGACCACTGGGCATCGTCGGCGGCGAGGACGGCGTGGCTCAGCTTGCCGGGTTGGAAGCGGCGGACCAGCCGTCGATTTTCACGACGCTCGACAGGCGCCTTGCCCCCTGGATCACGGACCAGCGCCTGCGGGATCAGGGCCTGCTGCTGGTATGGCCGACCGGTTGGAGGCTCTCCCCGCAACAGCAGGCGTGGATCGCCGGCCTGCCGGTCAAGACCGTGCCGTTCGACTGGTCGCTCAAGGCACCGCCGCTGGAGATCAGCTTTGCCGTCATTCCGCCCGGCAGGACCAGTCTCCCGGGCGATCCGCCCGGACCGCCCGATCCGGAATGACCCGCGACTTGAAGTTTATCAGCCCGACGTCAAGGCGACAGCATCGCCGCCAGCGCCTCCGACGATAGGCGTCAAGCCTCTGTTCAGGCGTTGGCGGCCTGCTTGTGCTGGACCGGATGGCTCTTCTTGAGCAGGTCCGAGACCAGGAAGGCGAGCTCGATCGCCTGATCGGCGTTGAGGCGCGGGTCGCAATGGGTGTGATAGCGGTCCTGCAGGTCTTCCGCCGTGATGGCGCGGGCGCCGCCGGTGCATTCGGTGACGTTCTTGCCGGTCATCTCTATATGGATGCCGCCCGGATGCGTGCCTTCCGCGCGATGAACTTCGAAGAAGGTCTGCACTTCCTTGAGGATGCGGTCGAACGGCCGCGTCTTGTAGCCGGCCGCCTCGATCGTGTTGCCATGCATCGGATCCGACGACCAGACAACGTTGCGGCCTTCCTTCTTAACTGCCCGCACCAGCTTCGGCAGATGCTCGGCGACCTTGTCGGAGCCGAAGCGCGCGATCAGCGTCAGACGGCCCGGCTCGTTTTCGGGATTGAGCAGGTCGATCAATTCCATCAGGCCGCCCGGCGTCAGCGACGGCCCGCATTTCAGACCGAGCGGATTCTTGATGCCGCGGCAATATTCGATATGCGCGTGATCGGGCTGGCGGGTGCGATCGCCGATCCAGATCATGTGGCCGGAGGTCGCGTACCAGTCACCGGAGGTCGAATCGACGCGCGTCAGCGCTTCCTCATAGCCGAGCAGCAGCGCCTCGTGGCTCGTGTAGAAATCCGTTTCGCGCAGCGCGAAATTGGTCTCGGACGTGATGCCCACCGCGCGCATGAAATCCATCGTCTCGGTGATGCGGTTGGCGAGCGATTCGTATTTTTCTCCCTGCGGGCTGTCGGCGACGAAGCCCAGCATCCAGCGATGCACGTTCTCCAGGCTGGCATAGCCGCCCTGCGCGAAGGCGCGCAGAAGGTTGAGCGTCGCGGCGGACTGGCGGTACGCCATCTCCTGGCGCGCCGGATCCGGAATGCGCGAGGAGGCGTCGAATTCGATACCGTTGATGATGTCGCCGCGGTAGCTCGGCAGCGTCATGCCGGCCTTGGTCTCGTTGTCGGACGAGCGCGGCTTGGCGAACTGGCCGGCGACGCGGCCGACCTTCACCACCGGCTGCGCGCCGGCGAAGGTAAGCACCACCGACATCTGCAGGAACACGCGGAAGAAGTCGCGGATGTTGTCGGCGCCATGTTCGGCAAAGCTCTCGGCGCAGTCACCGCCCTGGAGCAGGAAGGCTTCGCCGGCTGCCACGGCCGCCAGCTGCTTCTTCAGCTTGCGCGCCTCGCCGGCAAAGACCAGCGGCGGATAGGTCGCAAGCCGCGCTTCCGTGGCCTGCAAAGCCCCAAGGTCCGGATAGGCCGGCACCTGCTTGATCGGCTTTGCTCTCCACGAATTCGGCGACCATTTCGTCATCGCTGCACCCAACGCCCTTCCAGAGCAACTCCAGGAAAGTGTAACGGCTTTCCGTCCGGAATTGCGTCAAATAAACCGGCGAGCGTGCTTGCCCGCCATTCCAGCCTCGATACGAGGTCGCGGCTCCTTACACGAAGCCGACTGCCTATTCTAGCCGGGTTTTTCAGTGGTGGCGAATGCGTTGAGCTGCTCGGCTTCCAATGTAGACGCCGTTACGCGGCCTTGTCGACGAGCCGCGCCAGTTGCGTCATCACCACGGCCGAGCCGGCGAGCCGCTTCTCCGCGTTCGGCCAGTCGCGGATGAAAACGACGCTATGGTCGGCCCTGATCTTGGCCAGCGATCCCTGCTCGCCGATGAACTTGACCAGCCCGACCGGATTGGGGAACTCGCGCTTGCGGAAATGAATGACGACGCCCTTCGGGCCTGCATCGAGCTTCTCGACATTGGCCTTGCGGCAGAGCGCCTTGATGAAGACGATCTTCAACAGATGCGTCACCTCTTCCGGCAGCGGCCCGAAGCGGTCGATCAGCTCGGCGCCGAAACCGTCGATCTCCTCGGTGGTCTCGAGGTCGCCCAGGCGCCGGTAAAGCGCCATGCGGAGCTGCAGGTCGGGCACGTAGCTCTCCGGGATCATCACGGCGGTGCCGACTGCGATCTGCGGCGACCAGCCGCCGTCCTGCGCCTCGCCGGTATCCTTCACCTCGGCCACCGCCTCTTCCAGCATCTGCTGGTAAAGCTCGAAGCCGACCTCCTTGATATGGCCGGACTGCTCTTCGCCCAGAAGATTGCCGGCGCCACGGATGTCGAGGTCGTGGCTGGCGAGCTGGAACCCTGCGCCGAGCGTGTCGAGCGACTGCAGCACCTTCAGCCTGCGCTCGGCCGTATCGGTGAGCTTGCGGTTCGCCGGCAGCGTGAACAGCGCATAAGCGCGCACCTTCGAACGGCCGACGCGGCCGCGCAACTGATAAAGCTGCGCGAGGCCGAACATGTCGGCGCGATGGATGATCAGCGTGTTTGCGGTCGGGATATCGAGCCCGGATTCGACGATGGTGGTCGACAGGAGCACGTCATACTGACCGTCGTAGAAAGCGTTCATGATGTCGTCGAGCTCGCCCGGCGGCATCTGGCCATGCGCCACCGCCACTTTCAGCTCCGGCACGGATTCCCTCAGGAAATCATGGATTTCGGCCAGGTCGCTAATACGCGGCACGACATAGAAGGAATGGCCGCCGCGATAGCGTTCGCGCAGCAGTGTCTCGCGGATGACCAGCGGATCGAAGGGTGAGATGAAGGTGCGCACCGCCATGCGGTCGACCGGCGGCGTGGCGATCAGCGAGAGCTCGCGAACGCCGGTCAGCGCCAGTTGCAGCGTGCGCGGGATCGGCGTCGCCGACAGCGTCAGCACATGCACGTCGGACTTGAGATCCTTCAGCCGCTCCTTGTGCTTGACGCCGAAATGTTGCTCCTCGTCGATGATCAGCAGGCCGAGGCGCTTGAACGAGATCGAGCTGCCGAGCAGCGCGTGCGTGCCGACGACGATGTCGACCGTGCCTTCGGCGATGCCCTTCTTGGTCTCCGCCAATTCTTTTGAACCAACCAGGCGCGACGCCTGCGCAATGCGGATCGGCAGGCCCGAAAAGCGCTGCGAGAAGGTTTTGAAGTGCTGCCGCGACAACAACGTCGTCGGCACCACGACCGCGACCTGGAACCCCTCCATGGCCGCTATGAAGGCGGCGCGCAACGCAACTTCCGTCTTGCCGAAACCGACGTCGCCGCAGATCAGCCGGTCCATCGGTTTGCCGGCGCCGAGATCATCCAGGACGGAATCGATCGCCGTCTGCTGGTCGTCGGTCTCCTCATAGGGGAAACGGGCGGCGAACTCGCCATAAAGCCCTTCCGCCGGGATCATGGAGGGCGCTGCACGCATCTGCCGCTCGGCGGCGATGCGGATCAATTGCCCGGCCATATCGAGCAGACGCCGCTTCAGCCGTGCCTTGCGCACCTGCCAGGCGCCGCCGCCCAGCTTGTCGAGCGTCGCCTCAGCCGAATCCGAGCCATAGCGCGACAGAAGCTCGATGTTTTCCACCGGCAGGAACAGGCGATCGTCGCCGGCGTAGTGGATTTCGAGACAGTCATGCGGCGCGCCGAGCGCTTCGATGGTGCGCAAGCCGATGAAGCGGCCTATGCCATGATCGGCATGGACGACGATGTCGCCTGCCGACAGCGACGAGGCCTCGGCTATGAAATCGGAGGCCTTCTTCTTGCGCTTGGAACGCCGAATGAGCCTGTCGCCGAGGATGTCCTGCTCGGCGACGACGACCAGATCGTCGGTCTCAAAGCCGGATTCGAGCGGCAGCACGGCAAGGCCCGCCTGCCCCGGCTCTAGCTTTTCGACCTCGGCCAGCGTCGCGACAGCTTTCAGATTACTGAGATGGTGCTCCGCGAGAATTTGTCCGAGCCGGTCGAGCGAGCCTTCGGTCCAGCCGGCGACGACGACGCGGCGACGCGCCGCGCGCTCGTCGGCAATGTGCTTCACGACGACGTCGAAGACGTTGATGTTGGGATCGGCGCGCTCCTCGGCAAAGCTGCGGCCTTGCCGCGAGCCGCCATGGAAGACTTTTTTGCCACCGACGTCGGGGGCGTCGAAGACGGTGAAGTCTATGTCCTCGCGCGGTCCGAGCGACGCCTTGAGGTTTTCGGGCGAGAGATACAGCAGATCCGGCGCCACCGGCTTGTAAGGGACGGCATCCTTGAGCGCGCTGTCGGCCTGCTTCCGGCGTGCCTCATAGTGGTCGAGGATCAGCGTGTGGCGCTCGGCCAAGGCCTCATGGGCCAGATGGTCGAACACGACGGGCGCATCCGGCAGATAGTCGAACACGGTCGCCAGCCGCTCATAGAAGAACGGCAGCCAGTGCTCCATGCCGGCGAAGCGGCGGCCTTCGCTGACCGCAGCGTAGAGCGCGTCGTCGCGCGACGGCGCGCCGAAGGCCTCGATATAGGAGCGGCGAAAGCGGCTGATCGTTTCCGGTGTCAGCGCCACCTCGCTCATCGCTTGCAGCGACATCGACTTGCGCTGCCCGGTGGTGCGCTGCGTCGCGACGTCGAAGACGCGGATCGATTCCAGCGTGTCGCCGAAGAAGTCGAGCCTGAGCGCCTCGCTCCAGCCGGGCGCGAAAAGGTCGAGGATGCCGCCGCGCACCGCGAATTCACCGAGCCCGCGAACGGTCGGCACGCGCTCGAAGCCGGATGTCTCCAGCCTCGCGATCAGCGCGTTCATGTCGATCTGGTTTCCCGGCTTGGCGTGGAAAGTCTGAGCTTCGATCAGCTCGGCCGGCGGGATGCGCTGCAGCAACGCATTGGCGGTGGTGAGGATCACCGCGCGATGCGGTTTCTTGGCCAGCGCGATCATGGCCGAAAGCGCGTCGAGCCGACGCGCCGCGGCGTCTGCGCCGGGCGAAACGCGGTCGTAAGGCAGGCAGTCCCAGGCCGGCAGCTCCAGCGCCGGTAGGCCGGGCGCGGCAAAGGCGAGCGCCTCGATGATCGCTGGCAGCCGCTGGCCGTCGCGCGCGACGAACAGCACCGGCTTGTCGGGCGCGATCTCCTGCGCCGTCTGCACCAGGGCGAAGGCTTCGTAGCCGTCGGCGACGCCGTCGACAACGAACTGGCCGGCGCGGCCCTTGGGCAGGCCAATGGAAGGAATGAGGGTCATGGATATGCGTTTTTCAAAATGTCATGGTCCGGCGCGACGCCAGGATCTTCCGCAGAACCGCGCAGTCGATATCGGGCGAAACTGGGCGCTCGCCGGTGACCATCGGGAAAAATTCGGTGTCGGGAATTTCGAGAAGTCTCTCATATTGGTCGATTTCATCGCCGGTCAAGGCGCCGATCTCGGCGTCGGCGAAGGAACCGAGGATCAGGTCCATCTCGCGCATGCCGCGATGCCAGGAGCGGAACAGGAGCTTGCGGCGGCGCGCGTCCAACCCCTCGCTTGATCGCTGTGTTCCGGTCATGGCGCCGCATCCCTGTCCAAAGCGGCGCATATAGCGTGGATAGAGAGCGGTGTCAGCCTTTGCGCTGCCCTCGTCGCGACATAAGCTGACACGATGCGTCCCACCGTCCTCGATCCCTTGTTCGTTCCGATCACTTCGCTTGCTGGCGTCGGCCCGAAGGTCGGGTTGCTGATCGAGCGTGTCGTGCCGGCCGACCTCGGCGATCGCGCTGCGCGCGCGGCCGACCTTCTGTTCGTGCTGCCCAACACGGTCATCGACCGCCGCAACCGGCCCGGCATCGCGCTGTCGGCCGAGGGCCAGATCGTCACGCTCGAGGTGCGCGTCGACCGCCACCAGCCGCCGCCGCCGCGCGGCAACAGGTCGGTGCCGTACAGGGTTTACGCCCATGACGACACCGGCGAGGTCGCACTGACCTTCTTCCATGCCCATGCCGCCTATTTGCAGAAAATGCTTCCCGAGGGCGAGCGTGTGGTGATCTCGGGCCGCATGGAGTGGTTCAACGGCCGCCCGACGATGGTCCATCCCGACCACATCGCGCCGATCGACGAGGCCGAGGGCCTACCGTTGGTCGAGCCGGTCTATCCGCTCACCGCCGGCCTCTCGGCCAAGGTGCTGCGCCGCGCCATCGGACAGGCGCTTGGCCGCCTGCCAGAACTGCCGGAGTGGCAGGACGATGCCTTCATGCGCCGCCATACATTCCCGTCCTTCAGCGATGCGCTCGCCCGCATCCATTATCCGAAGGATCCGATCGACGTTGCCGTCGAGGGATCGGCCTGGCGACGCCTTGGCTATGACGAATTGCTGGCCGGCCAGGTTTCGCTGGCGCTGGTGCGAGCGAGAATTCGCCGCCTCTCGGGCCGGCCGCTTACCGGCGACGGCCGCATCGTCGAGAAGCTGCGAGCTGCCCTGCCCTACAAGCTCACCCCCAGCCAGGAATTCGCGCTCGGCGAAATCAATGCGGACCTTGCCGATCCCGAACGCATGCTGCGCCTGCTGCAGGGCGATGTCGGCTCAGGCAAGACGGTGGTGGCGCTGCTCGCCATGGCGCGCGCGGTCGAGGCCGGCGGCCAGGCGGCGCTGATGGCGCCGACCGAGATCCTGGCGCGCCAGCATCTGGCGACGATCGCGCCGCTAGCGGAAAAAGCCGGCCTGCGCCTCGCTATCCTGACCGGGCGCGAGAAGGGCCGCGAGCGTGCCGAGACGCTTGCCGGTCTTGCCGGCGGCGAAATCGACATCGTCGTCGGCACGCATGCGCTGTTCCAGGAAAGCGTGACGTTTCACGACTTGGTGCTTGCCGTCGTCGACGAGCAGCACCGCTTCGGCGTTCATCAGCGCCTCGCCATCACCGCCAAGGGCGATGCACCCGATATGCTGGTGATGACGGCGACGCCCATTCCGCGCACGCTGGTGCTGACCGCCTTCGGCGACATGGACGTCTCGAAACTGACCGAGAAGCCGGCCGGCCGGCAGCCGATCCGCACCGTCACCTTGCCGATGGAACGGCTGGATGAGCTGGTCGGCCGCATGCTTGACGCCGTCGCCGATGGCCAGAAGATCTACTGGATCTGCCCGCTGGTCGAGGAATCCGAAGAGATCAAGCTGATGTCGGCGGAGGACCGCTTTGCTTCGCTGAAACCGCTCTTCGGCGACCGGATCGGCCTGGTGCACGGTCGCATGAAGGGTGCGGAGAAAGACGAGGCGATGCGCTCCTTCAAGCAGGGCGAAACGCGCATCCTCATCGCCACCACCGTGATCGAGGTCGGCGTCGACGTGCCCGACGCAACGATCATGGTGATCGAGCATGCCGAACGCTTCGGCCTTGCCCAGTTGCACCAGTTGCGCGGCCGGGTCGGGCGCGGCGACAAGCCCTCCTCCTGCGTCCTGCTCTACAAGGAGCCGCTCGGCGAGACGGCCAAACGCCGGCTCTCGGTGATGCGCGAGACAGAGGACGGCTTCAAGATCGCCGAGGAGGACCTGAAACTGCGCGGCGAAGGCGAGTTGCTGGGCACCCGCCAGTCCGGCACACCAGGCTTCCAGGTGGCGCGCCTCGAGTTCCATGCCGATCTGCTCGAAGCCGCGCGCGACGACGCACGCCTGATCCTGTCGCGCGACCCGGAATTGCAGTCCGAACGCGGCGGGGCGCTGCGGCTGCTGCTTTATCTGTTCGGCCGCGATGAGGCGGTGCGGCTGCTGCGCGCCGGCTGAGCGGTGCCAATCGCCGGGTTGGCGAGGCCGCCTTCGACGGGCTCGCCATTCAGCGTCACCAGCTTGGCTTTGACCTCCGGCGCGACCATGCCGGCCGAGACGATCAGCTTGGCGCCGTCCTCGATCGACATGTCGAGCGGCACGATCTCGGATTTGTGCACATACATCAGGAAGCCGGTAGTCGGGTTGGGCGTGCAGGGCATGAACACCGCGATCAGCGGATCGCCTTCCTGGTCGAGCTTCTGGTTGATCTCCGTTTCCTTGTCGTTGGCGACGAAGACCAGCGACCAGACGCCTTTGCGCGGATATTCCACCAGGCCGACCTGGCGGAACATGTCACCCTTGTTCGACAGCACCGTCTCGAAAATCTGCTTCAGCGAGCCATAGATGCCACGCACCAGCGGCATGCGGCCAAGCAGCCGCTCGCCGAAATTGACAATGGCGCGGCCGACGATGTTCGCCGTCAGGAAACCGATCAGCGTGATCAGCACCAGCGCCACGATCAGCCCGAAGCCCGGAACCGGGAACGGCAGATAGGTATCGGGGTTGTAGCGGGCTGGGATATAGGGTTTTACCCAGGAATCGACCCAGCCGATCAGCGACCAGGCGATATAGACCGTGATGGCCAGCGGCGCGCAGACGATGAAGCCGGTCAGGAAATAATTCCTTAGCCGGGTCATGCCAGAGGTCTTCAGGGCGTCGGACATGAGTTCACCGCGGCGCAGGTTGCAACGCTGAGATTAGTGAACCGCGAGCCGGTTTGGAACTGCGAAGTTTTTAAAGAGCGATCGTCAGGCCGCTGTATCCAGCGGCACGGCGCGATCTACTCCACGGTCACCGACTTCGCCAGATTGCGCGGCTGGTCGACGTCGGTGCCCATGAAGACGGCGGTGAAATAGGCCAGCATCTGGATCGGCAGCGCGTAGATGATCGGCGAGATGATCTCCGGCACTTCGGGCAGGATGATCGTCTCCATCGTCTTGATGCCGGCCTGCGCCGCGCCCTTCTTGTCGGTGATCAGGATGATCTTGCCGCCGCGCGCCGCCACTTCCTGCATGTTCGAGACGGTCTTTTCGAAGATGCGGTCATGCGGCGCAATGACGATCACCGGCATGTTCTCGTCGATCAGCGCGATCGGCCCGTGCTTCAGCTCGCCGCCGGCATAGCCTTCGGCGTGGATATAGGAGATTTCCTTGAGCTTCAGCGCGCCTTCCATGGCCAGCGGAAAATTGGTGTCGCGGCCGAGATAGAGCACGTCCTTGTAGCGCGACAGCTCGCGCGAGATGCGCTCGATCTGCTCGTCAAGCTTCAGCACCCGGGTGGCGTAGCGCGGCGCCTCGGAAAGCTCGCGCACCAGCTGCTTTTCCTCATCGCGCGAGATCGTGCCGCGCGCCACGCCCGCGCGGACCGCGAGCGCAGCCAAGACGGATAGCTGGCAGGTGAAAGCCTTGGTCGAGGCGACGCCGATCTCCGGCCCGGCCAGCGTCGGCAGCACGACGTCGGATTCGCGCGCCATGGTCGATTCGCGCACATTGACGACAGCGCCGATTTTCATGCCGGCCTTGCGGCA
Source organism: Mesorhizobium sp. CA6 (assembly GCF_020165035.1). Taxonomy (NCBI): domain Bacteria; kingdom Pseudomonadati; phylum Pseudomonadota; class Alphaproteobacteria; order Hyphomicrobiales; family Phyllobacteriaceae; genus Mesorhizobium; species Mesorhizobium sp. CA6. The sequence goes on from NZ_JAIUHI010000008.1 coordinate 150,347, forward strand.
ATAGCGCAGCGACGCAAGCGTGTCGGCAGTCTCGCCCGACTGCGAGATGAAGAACGCCGCGTCATTGGCCGAAAGCGGCATCTCGCGGTAGCGGAACTCGGAGGCGACATCGATGTCGATCGGCAGCCGCGCATAGCGCTCGAACCAGTATTTGCTGATCAGCCCGGCGAGATAGGCGGTGCCGCAGGCCGAAAGCGCCAGGCGGCCGATCTTGGCGAAATCGAAGGGCAGGTCGAGCGGCTTCGACACCCCCGATGCGAAATCCAAGTAATGCGCCAGCGTGTGCGAGATCACCTCCGGCTGCTCATGGATTTCCTTTTCCATGAAATGGCGGCGGTTTCCCTTGTCGACCATGAAGCTGGTCGACAGCGACTGCTGGCGCTTGCGGTCGACCTGTCTGCCGTCGATGTCGTAGATGGTCACGCTTTCGCGACGCACGACCGCCCAGTCGCCGTCTTCGAGATAGGTGACCGCATTGGTGAAAGGCGCCAGCGCAATGGCGTCGGAGCCCAAAAACATCTCGCCCTCGCCATGGCCGACGGCCAAAGGCGGTCCGTTGCGGGCGCCGACGATCAGGTCCTCGTCGCCCTTGAACATGATTGCCAGGGCAAAGGCGCCGGAAAGCCGCTTCAGCGCCGCATGCGCGGCTTCCACCGGCTTCAGCCCCTTGGCGAGCTCGCGCGCCACCAGATGCGCGACGACCTCGGTGTCCGTCTGCGAAGAGAAAGAGTAGCCGTCGCGGGTGAGTTCGTCGCGCAGCTCGGCGAAATTCTCGATGATGCCGTTGTGGACAATGGCGACGCCTTCGGAAAAATGCGGATGCGCATTGGTCTCGTTGGGCACGCCATGTGTCGCCCAGCGTGTGTGGCCGATGCCGATCGTGCCGTCCAGCGGCTCGTCCTTCAGCCGGCGTTCGAGATTGACCAGCTTGCCCTCAGCGCGGCGGCGGCCGAGCTCGCCCCTTTCGATGGTGGCGACGCCGGCCGAGTCGTAGCCGCGATATTCAAGCCGCTTCAGCGCATCGACGATGAGCGGCGCGACTTGGCTTCGGCCAACGATTCCAACGATACCGCACATGGCGATTGCCCCCGATTCCCAGCAGAAAACCCAGCGCTATCTATGGATTGCCGGCCTGCCGTAAAAGTCACTTTGCGTTTCGTTCCATGTCACCGGGAACGGTTTTGTACCATTGGACATTCTCAGAACGCCCTTGCAATCCGGTTACCGCAAACGCCTTGTCTTGTCGCTTAGACGGTTTGGCGGCGTTCATCACCATGTAAACATTTGTGGCCGGAGCATGTCATCGTTCGAACGACAAATGCCACGCCACAGTTGGCAAAGGCCCGTATGGCGAACGCTCCTTGGGGCCTTGCTGACGCTGATCAAGGCTTTGGGCATGCGCGAATTTCCGCCGCGCCTGCCCGATCAGCCGATTTTCTATCCGGTGCTCACTGAAGCCTCTGCTGTCCAGATCGCCCGCGACTGGAACGTGCAGGCGAGCGGTTCCGGCTTCGTCACGCGGTTTGAGGTCCTGAAAAGCTTCCTCGACGGCTATCGCGTCGAGCACGCCGGCAGCAGGGCGCATCTCGAATATTGGATACCCGCCGAAGACCTGCCTCAATTCAACAAGGCAATCGTCGGCGAGATCGTGGTAACGGCTGCTTTCGGCAAAATCACCGAAAGCACCACCTGAAACGCTATTCCGCCGCAGCCTTCTTCTTCGCCGCAGCGGCGGAAGCGAAGCGCTCGCGCAACTCCTTGCCCTTGCCGGGGATCGTTTTTTGGCGGGCGCGGCCGAAGGCCAGCGCGTCGTCGGGCACGCTTTCGGTGATCACGCTGCCGGAGGCGATATAGCCGCCCTTGCCGATCGAGACCGGCGCCACCAGCGAGGAATTCGAGCCGACAAAGACGCCCTCGCCGATATCGGTGAAGAATTTCGAGTAGCCATCATAATTGCAGGTGATGGTGCCGGCGCCGATATTGGCAGCGGCACCCACGCGCGCATCGCCGATATAGGTCAGGTGATTGACCTTGGCGCCCTCTTCGATCGTCGCCTGCTTGACCTCGCAGAAATTGCCGACCTTTGCCTTGTTTCGAAGGTCCGCGCCGGGCCGCAGTCGGGCGAACGGCCCGACATCGCAATTTGAGGCGATCGTTGCGCCCTCGATATGGCTGAAAGCATGGATCTTGGCGCCCGATGCGATCTTAACGCCCGGCCCGAACCAGACATTCGGCTCGACGAGCGTATCGGTGCCGATCTCGGTATCGTGCGAGAAATAGACGGTTTCGGGCGCGATCAGCGTGACCCCAGACAGCATCGCCTCGCGACGGCGGCGCGCCTGCCAGATCGCTTCCGCTTCGGCGAGCTCGGCCCGGTTGTTGATGCCGAGCGCGCTTTCGAAACTCGCTTCCGTCGCTACCACGTCCAGCCCTTCCGCGCCGGCGATCTCGACGATGTCGGTGAGGTAAAATTCGCCCTTGGCGTTCTTGTTACCGACCTTGTCGAGCAGCCGCAGCGCATGCTTGCCCGCAACCGCCATCATGCCGGCATTGCAGAAGCCGATCTTTTTCTCTTCTTCCGAGCAGTCTTTCTCCTCGCGGATGGCGATGAGATGACCGTCCTTTTCGATCAACCGGCCGTAGCCGGTCGGGCTTGGCGGACGGAAGCCGATGACCGCGACGGCGGCACCCTCCGCCAGCTTCTGCCGCGCGGCGGCCAGCGCCTGCGCATCGATTAGCGGCGTGTCGCCGAACATCACGAGAATATCGTCATAGCCCTTTGATATCGCTTCGCGCGCGGCGAGGACCGCATGCCCGGTGCCAAGCCGCTTCTCCTGCACGAAGGTCTCCGCCTTCGGCGCGAATTTCTGCACCGCCTTGCGCATCTCGTCTGCGCCGTGGCCGATCACCAGCGCCACACCGGTCGCGCCGGCGGCCTCAGCGGCTTTCACGACGTGAGCCACCATCGGCAGGCCGGCAATGGCATGCAGCACCTTGGGCATCGCGCTTTTCATGCGCGTGCCTTCGCCGGCGGCGAGGATAACGGACAGGCAGGTTCTCTGGCTCATGGACGGGCAACCGTATGAAAAGGTTTGAATCAACGCATGTTAGCAGCGCAGGCCATGCTGCACCAATGCGGTTAAATTCCGGTGAGACGGCAAAGCCAACTCTCCAAGTGCGAACGTCGGGTGTGATGACCGATACAAAAGCACCGCCACGGTGGCGTCAGCCGGTTACACAGGTCAGGAAATATCCCCGGCCTGCTGGGGATGCTGCGTCGCAAGCGGGATGGCGAAATTTCGTGAAGGCAAGGTCGAGCTGCGTTTTCCGTTCCACATCGGCGACGGGCGGAGACTGGGAGAGATGGATACCATGCGCGTGGCGCGTCTGGAAGTTGGCGGGACATGGACGCGGAGCGGCACGCGTGCAGGCGCTTGGCCGAGCGGTGCGATGACCGTGCGGCGCCACCTCGCTGCGATCCTGGCTTGCGACGTGGTCGGTTATTCGCGCCTGATGGAGCGCGACGAGCGCTGCACGCTCGAGCGGCTGAAGATCTACCGCAAGGACCTCCTCGAACCGCTGGTCTCCGAGCATCAGGGTCGGATCGTCAAGCTCACCGGCGACGGCATGCTGTGCGAATTCGCGAGCGTCGTCAACGCGGTGACCTCGGCGATGGCGATCCAGCGGACCCTGGCAGAACGCGAGGCGGAGACCCCCGAGGAAGAGAGGATTCGCTTCCGCATCGGCGTCAATCTCGGCGACGTGGTTTGCGAGGAGGACGGCGACCTCTACGGCGACGGGGTCAACATCGCCGCCCGCCTCGAAAGCGTCGCCGATCCCGGCGCCGTTGTCGTCTCGGGCACCGCCTACGACCACCTTCAGGGCAAGCTCGACTGCGGCTTCACGCCGCTCGGCGAGCTGCGCCTCAAGAACATCGAGCGGCCCGTGCGCGCCTACCGCGTCGAGTCCGACGCCAGCGCTGCCCCGCCTCCCCTGCCCGAGAAACCCTCGATCGCGGTTCTGCCTTTCACCAACATGAGCGGCGACCCCGATCAGGAATACTTCGCCGACGGGCTGGTGGAGGACATCATCACGGGATTGAGCCGAGTGAACTCCTTCTTCGTGATCGCCCGCAACTCGTCTTTCACCTACAAGGGCCGGGCGGTGGACCTGCGCCAGGTCGGGCGCGAGCTGGGCGTCCGCTACGTGCTCGAAGGCAGCATCCGCAGGGCAGGATCGCGGGTGCGTATCAGTGGGCAGTTGGTGGACGCGATCAGCGGACACCATGTCTGGGCCGACCGCTTCGAGGGCGATATGTGCGACATCTTCGACCTGCAGGACAAGGTGACCGAGAGCGTCGTCGGCGCTGTCGAGCCGAGCATCCGGCTGGAGGAAATCAAGCAGGCGCGCATGAAGCCGACCGACTACATGAGCGCCTACGACCTCTACCTTCGCGCGCTGCCGCGCTTCTACAGCATGACGCGCGAAGGCTTTGCCGACGTGCGTCGGCTCACCAACGAGGCGCTTAGCATCGACCCCGGCTTCAACTTGGCGAAGGCACTCGGCGCCTATATCCGCAGCATATCCGTGAGCCAGTGCTGGCACGAGCCCGAGGATACCCGGGTCGCCACGCGCATGGCGCGCGAGGTACTGGCGGAAGCGCGCGACGACCCCACGAGCCTGCGCTTCGCCGCGCAGGTGATCGCCTACAGCGCGAAGGACTACGAGATGGCGCTGGCCACGATCGAACGATCCCTGCTGCTCAATCCCAATTCGGCGCAGGGCCATACGAGCTGCGGTTGGGTCAACGCACATTCCGGCCGCCCGCTCGTCGCGATCGAGCACTTTCACAGGGCAATGCGGCTGAGCCCGGTCGACCCCGAGAAGGGCATCGCGCTCTCGGGCATCGGGATGAGCTACCTGATGCTCGAGCGCTACGAGGAAGCGCTGGCATGGGGAGAACGCGCGCTGCAGGAGATGCCGAACTACGGCTCCTCGCACCGGGTGGTGATTATGGCGCTGGTCAAACTCAACCGGCTGGAGGAGGCGCGGGCGGCGGCGCGGCGGCTGATGGAGGCGTTCCCGACCTACACGCTCACCCTGCAGAGACAGATCAACCCATGGCAGGACAAGGTGTTCGGCGAGCGTTACGTCGAGGCGCTGGGCATCTCCGGCGTGCCGGAGTGATCGTCGCGGCGGAAATTCCGGTGAGACGGCGGAGCAGGTGACTCGATGGGTTGTCTGAACATAGTGGTCGCCCCAGGTCTCCATAGCAAATTATGGAACACGAGATAGAGGGCACAGGACCCTTCGATGCTGATCTCACAACGGGTTCACAGCTCGACTCTCTGCCAGCAACTAAACTACCCCAGCCTTCCCAGCACCGGGAAATTCTCCAAGAGCCAATAGGACGCGCTCTGCACGCCGCCAGTGAGGAAAAACACGCCGGCGACGACCAGCAGCGCGCCGATCGCTTTCTCGACACGGCCGAGATGGACGCGGAATTTGCCGAGGAAGCGCATGAAGGCGCCGGAAAACAGCGCCGCGATCAGGAACGGGATGCCGAGGCCGAGCGAATAGGCGGCAAGCAAAAGCGCGCCCTCACTCACGGTCTCGCGCCCGCCGGCCAAAGTCAGGATCGGTCCCAGCACCGGGCCGATGCAAGGCGTCCAGCCGAAGGCGAAGGCCAGCCCCATGACATAGGCCGCGATCATGCTGGCCGGCTTGCCCTGCGACTGGAAGCGCGCCTCGCGCGACAAAAGCGGAATGCGCAGGATGCCAAGGAAGTTCAGGCCCATGATGATGATCAGCACGCCCGCCGCCATCGCCAGCGGTTCCTGCCAGACGCGCAGCAGGCGGCCAATGGTCGAGGCGCCGGCCCCAAGCGCCACGAAGACGGTGGAAAAGCCGAGCACGAAGGCCACGGAAGCATAAAGCAGCGCGCCGCGCGCGCCCTCCTTCGCCGTGACGCTCTGATTGCCGCGGAAATCGTCGACGGAAACGCCGGCCATGTAGCAGAGATAGGGCGGCACCAGCGGCAGCACGCATGGCGACAGGAAAGAGATCGCCCCTGCCCCGACCGCGCTGACATAGCCGATGTCCAATGCCATCCAATGAGTCCGATTGTGCTAGCGACGATATAGCGATGCGGGCACGCCCCTGCCAATCACCATTGTGTGGCAAGTCGCCGCTTCGCCGCAGGAAGAAACAGGCAAACGCGTTGACCGAACAAGCGCGCGATAGCCGCGCGCTTGTTTCAGGAGACTACCGTGAAAGCAATCGCACTCGGGTTTGCCGCGCTACTGCTGGGCACCGCCGCATCCCAGGCCGCCGAAGCCTGGAAGGAAGCCGAAGTGAACGGCACCAGGATCTATATCGACGCCAAGGGCATGACGCTCTATACCTTCGACAAGGACGAGAAGGGCAAGTCCAATTGTTACGACAAATGCGCCGCCAACTGGCCGCCGCTGAAGGCCGAGGCCGACGCCAAGGCCGACGATGAATGGACGATCGTCGACCGCACCGACGGCAGCAAGATGTGGGCCTATGACGGCAAGCCGGTCTATACCTTCGTCAAGGACAAGAAGGCCGGCGACATGGCCGGCGAAGGCGTTGCCGGCGCCTGGCACGTGGTCAAGGCCGACTGAGGCAACGTTGTTGAATGCTCCGGCTGCCGGTTCCCTTGATCCGGCAGCCGGTCGTCTTTTACCGGTCGTCGACCGGGATCGAGGCGTGCATGCCTCCATCCCCAAAAATGTGATTTTTGCCATACACTCTAAGAGTGTATTGCCAGCGGCCGCTTCCCAAATTGGCGACTTCCCCTTGACCGATCGCAAAAGCACGGCCATGTGAGCGACGAAAAGAGTGGGATTTCGTCGCGCGTCGCGGAGTTCTTCCGCCACCTCACAGCTGATTTAAGAGACCTCATGGACGTCGTCGTCGTCGAATCGCCGGCCAAGGCGAAGACAATCAACAAATATCTCGGCAAGAACTATAAGGTTCTGGCCTCCTTCGGCCATGTCCGCGATCTGCCGGCCAAGGACGGCTCGGTGCGCCCTGACGAGGACTTCGCCATGTCCTGGTCGGTCGACACCGCGTCGGGCAAGCGCCTCGCCGACATCGCCAAGGCGGTCAAGGATGCCGACGGGCTGATCCTCGCCACCGACCCAGATCGCGAGGGCGAGGCGATTTCCTGGCACGTGCTCGAAGTCCTGAAGCAGAAGCGCGCGCTGAAGGACAAGCCGGTCAGCCGCGTCGTCTTCAACGCCATCACCAAGGCCTCGGTGCTCGATGCGATGGCCCATCCGCGCCAGATCGACGCGCCGCTGGTCGACGCCTATCTGGCCCGCCGCGCGCTCGATTATCTCGTCGGCTTCACGCTGTCGCCGGTGCTGTGGCGCAAGCTGCCGGGCGCCCGCTCCGCCGGCCGCGTGCAGTCGGTGGCGTTGCGCCTGGTCTGCGACCGCGAATCCGAGATCGAGCGCTTCATCCGCGAGGAATACTGGCAGATTGCAGCCATCCTCGGCACGCCGCGCAACGACAGTTTCGAGGCGCGGCTGACCGCGTTTGCCGGCAAGAAACTGCAAAAACTCGACATCGCCAACAAGGCTCAGGCCGACGACATCAAGGCGATGCTCGAAGGCGCCACCTTCAAGGCATTGTCGGTCGAGGCCAAGCCCACCAAGCGCAATCCCGGCCCGCCCTTCACCACCTCGACGCTGCAGCAGGCCGCCTCGTCAGGCCTCGGTTTCTCGGCCACGCGCACCATGCAGGTCGCGCAAAAACTCTATGAAGGCATGGACATCGGCGGCGAGACTGCCGGCCTCATCACCTATATGCGTACCGACGGCGTGCAGATGGCGCCTGAGGCGATCGAGGCTGCCCGCAGCGCCATAGTCAGCGAGTTCGGCGCCAAATACCTGCCGGAGAAGCCGCGTTTCTACACCACCAAGGCCAAGAACGCCCAGGAAGCCCACGAGGCGATCCGCCCGACCGATTTCAAGCGCACGCCGGCTTCCGTTCGGCAATATCTCGATGCCGACCAGGCCCGGCTTTACGAGCTGATCTGGAAGCGCGCCATCGCCAGCCAGATGCAGCCGGCCGAGATCGAACGCACCACGGTCGAGATCGAGGCGGTCAACGGCGCCCGCACCGCGGAGCTGCGCGCGATCGGCTCGGTCGTCCGCTTCGATGGCTTCATCGCCGCCTATACCGACCAGAGGGACGAGGACGCGGAGGACGAGGAGAGCCGCCGCCTGCCCGAGATCCGCTCCGGCGAGCAGCTTGCCCGCCAGGCGATCAACGCGACCCAGCACACCACCGAGCCGCCGCCGCGCTACTCCGAGGCGTCGCTGATCAAGAAGCTGGAAGAGCTGGGCATCGGCCGGCCATCGACCTACACCGCGATCCTGAAGACACTCGAGGACCGCGACTACGTCACCATCGACCGTCGCAAGCTCGTGCCGCAGGCCAAGGGCCGGCTGCTCTCGGCCTTCCTCGAAAGCTTCTTCGAGCGTTATGTCGAATATGACTTCACCGCTTCGCTCGAGGAGAAGCTCGACGAGATTTCCGACGGCAAGCTCGCCTGGAAGGACGTGCTGCGCGACTTCTGGAAGGATTTCTCCGGCGCCGTCGACGACATCAAGGAACTGCGCGTCGCCGACGTGCTCGATGCGCTCAACGAAGAGCTCGCGCCGCTGGTCTTCCCGGAGCGCGAGGACGGCTCCAATCCGCGCATCTGCCCGAAATGCGGCACCGGCAATCTGTCGCTGAAGCTCGGCAAGTTCGGCGCTTTCGTCGGCTGCTCGAACTATCCTGAATGCTCCTACACCCGCCAGCTCGGCGACGCCGCCAATCCCAATGGCGAGAACGGCAATGGCGAGGACGGTGTCAAGCTGCTCGGAAAGGATCCTTACACCGCCGAGGAAATTACCCTGCGCAGCGGCCGTTTCGGCCCCTATATCCAGCGCGGCGAGGGCAAGGAGGCCAAGCGCTCCAGCCTGCCCAAGGGCTGGACGCCCGACTCGATCGACCACGAGAAGGCGCTGGCGCTGCTGGGTCTGCCGCGCGATGTGGGAAAACATCCCGAAACCGGCAAGATAATCTCGGCTGGCCTCGGACGCTACGGCCCGTTCGTGCTGCATGACGGCACCTATGCCAATCTGGAAAGCATCGAGGACGTGTTCTCGATCGGCCTGAACCGCGCCGTTTCGGTGATCGCCGAGAAGCAGCAGAAGGGCAAGGGTGGCCGCAACGGCGCCACGCCGGCGGCGCTCAAGGAATTGGGCGATCATCCGGACGGCGGCGGCAAGATCGTCGTTCGCGACGGCAAATATGGTCCGTACGTCAACTACGGCAAGGTCAATGCGACGCTGCCAAAAGGCAAGGACCCGCAATCGGTGACGATGGAAGAAGCGCTCGCCCTGATTGCAGAGAAGGAAGCCAAGGGCGGAGGCGGCAAGAAGCCCTTCCGCCGGGCAGCGAAGAAGGGATAGCAGGACGTGGCGCGCAGGATCTCCGGAAGAAGCCACGGCGATCCGCGCAACGCCGACACCAGGGCCAAGGTCAAGGACGACTATCGTCCCTCGCGTGACGAGGTCCTGCGCTACATCGCCGAAAATCCCGATCGCTCCGGCAAGCGCGAGATCGCCAAGGCCTTCGCGCTGCGCGGCGAGGACCGCATCTGGCTGAAGGACCTGTTGCGAGACCTGCAGGATGAAGGCCTCCTCAACAAGGAGCGCAAGCGCCTCACCCGCGCGGGCGCCGTGCCTCATGTCGCGGTGCTCGACATTTTCGGCCGCGACGATGACGGCGTGCTTCTGGCGAATCCGAGCGAATATACCGGCGCCGGCTCGCCCCCCGTCATTGCCATCCGCATCTCGCGCGCCGCCGGAGGCCCGGTCCCCGGCATTGGCGACCGCGTGCTTGCCAAGACTTTCCAGACCGACGATCCGTCAGGCCCTGCTTATACCGGGCGGGTGATGAAGATCTTCGAGAAGCGCAGCGACGCCGTGCTCGGCGTCTTCCGCGTGCTGAAGGATGGAACGTTCCGCATCGAGCCGGTCGAACGGCGCCAGCCGGAACTGATCGTCGACAAGGAATTCCAGAACGGCGCCAGAAATGGCGATCTGGTGGAGGTGGAGCCGGCGCGGGCATCCCGTTACGGACTGCCTCGGGCAAAGGTGCTGGCGGTGCTGGGCTCGCTGAGCAGCGAGAAGGCCGTCTCGATGATCGCCATCCACGCCCACGACATTCCCCATATCTTTCCGGTGGACGTGATTGCCGAGGCCGAAGCGGTGAAAGCGGCGACGCTCGATCACCGAGAGGATTGGCGCGACCTGCCGCTGGTGACCATCGATCCGGCCGACGCCAAGGATCATGACGACGCGGTCTTCGCCACGCCCGACACGGACGAGAAGAATCCCGGCGGCGTTGTCATCACCGTGGCGATCGCCGATGTCGCGGCCTATGTGAGCTATGGAACAGCGCTCGACCGCGAAGCTTTGAAGCGCGGCAATTCGGTCTATTTTCCGGACCGCGTCGTGCCGATGCTTCCTGAACGCATCTCCAACGATCTCTGCTCGCTGCGCGAGGGGGAAGACAGGCCGGCAATCGCCGTGCGCATGACCTTCTCCTCGGAAGGCCGCAAACTCAGGCATTCCTTCCACCGCGTCATGATGAAGTCGGCCGCCAAGCTCGCCTACCCGCAGGCGCAGGCCGCGATCGACGGCGCGCCCGACGACAAGACACGGCCGATCCTCGACGGCGTCCTGAAGCCGCTCTGGGATGCCTATGCCGTACTGAAGCGCGGCCGCGACTCCCGCCAGCCGCTGGAACTCGACCTGCCCGAGCGTAAGATCCTGCTGAAGCCCGACGGCACGGTCGACCGCGTCATCGTGCCGGAGCGCCTCGATGCGCATAAGCTCATCGAGGAGTTCATGATCCAGGCCAATGTCGCGGCGGCCGAGACCTTGGAGAGCAAGAAAGAGCCCCTCGTCTACCGCATCCATGACGCGCCGTCGCTCGCCAAACAGGAATCGCTGCGCGAATTCCTGCAAACGCTCAGCCTGTCGCTCGCGCGCGGCGCGCAGATGCGGCCGAGCCAGTTCAACGGCATTCTGGAGCGGGTGCGCGGTGCCGACAACGAGGCGCTGGTCAACGAAGTGGTGCTGCGCTCGCAGAGCCAGGCGGAGTACTCGCCGAAGAACATCGGCCATTTCGGCCTCAACCTCAGGCGCTACGCCCATTTCACCTCGCCGATCCGCCGCTACGCCGATCTGATCGTGCACCGCGGGCTGATCGCGGCGCTTGGCCTCGGGCCCGGCGGCCTGGCGCAGCAGGAGGCGGACCGGCTGGAAGAGGTCGCCGCGCTGATCTCAGCGACCGAGCGTCGCGCCATGGCGGCCGAGCGCGATACGGTCGACCGACTGATTGCCGCCTATCTCGCCGAGCGCGTCAACGACACGTTCGACGCGCGCATCTCCGGCGTCACCAAGGCGGGACTCTTTGTCCAATTGCCGCAGTATGGCGCCGACGGCTTTATTCCGGTGTCAACTCTGGGCGGCGACTACTATATCTACGACGAAACCGCCCGGTCGCTGTTCGGGGAACGTACCGGCAAGGGCTATCAGCTTGCCGACCGTGTCGAAGTCCGGCTGGTCGAGGTCGCGCCGATGGCCGGCGCGATGCGTTTCGAGATGCTGACCGAACCGAAGCCCCTGCCCGGCTCGAGGCGGTCGTTCCACAAGGCCAAGGGCCGCGCCCGCGCGTCGCAATCGCGTTCGGGACCCCGCGGCAGGAGACGATAATGCCAGGTAACTTTCAAGTGCAAGAACAGGTTTTCGGCGGCGAGCATCATTCGGGCCGCGTCGCGCGTCCCCTGTGGACGGCGATCAAGCGCGGGATACTCGGCCGCTGCCCGCATTGCGGCAAGGGAAAGCTGTTCCGCGCTTTCGTGAAGCCCGTGGACAAGTGCGAGGTCTGCGGCGAGGAGCTGCACCACCATCGCGCGGACGACCTGCCTGCCTACCTGGTCATCGTCATCGTCGGTCACATCGTCGTTGGCGGCTTCATGGCCGTCGAGGCCGCGTCGACGCTGTCGACGTGGCAGCACGCGCTGATCTGGGTTCCGCTGACCATTATTCTGGCCGTCGCACTGCTGCAGCCGGTCAAGGGAGCTGTCATCGGCCTGCAATGGTCGCTTTATATGCACGGCTTCGGCGACGAGAAGGACGAATTCGAGAGCCATTAATTAAGCCAGGCCGCACCGCGGTCGGCCCTGGTGCAAAGGCCGCGACGCGCAAGCCACTTTCGCATCAAGGAAGTTTCCGCTAGGTCGAGCGCATGGAAGGAATGACCAAGGCGGATGTCGACAAGCTCGATAAGGGCCTGGCCGTACGCAGCGGCCGAGCGTTGCGTCCGCGTGATGCGGCGACCCTCATTCTGCTCGATCGCCGGGGCAAGGACGTTCTGGTGCTGATGGGCCGGCGCCATGCCGGGCACGCCTTCATGCCCGGAAAATTCGTCTTCCCCGGCGGCCGCACCGATCCCGCCGACAGCCGCGTTCCCGTCGCTGCCCCTCTGGGTGGTGAGGAAGAAGGCAAGCTGGCCGCAGGCCCCGGCCGTGCCAGCGCGGCGCGGGCCCGCGCAATCGCCCTGTCGGCGATTCGCGAGACCTATGAGGAAGCCGGCCTGCTGATCGGCCGCAAGGGCACCTTCTCGACCGCAAAGCGCGACTGGCAGGGTTTCGCCGAACACGGCGTGATCCCCTCGCTGGACGCGCTCCGCTTCGTCGCCCGCGCCATCACTCCGCCCAATCGCGTGCGCCGTTTCGATACGCGTTTTTTCAGCGCCTGGCGCCACGACGTTGCCGTGGAATTGCCCGGCGGCGGTCCGACGAACGAACTCGAAGAACTCGTCTGGCTGCCGCTTGCCGATGCCCGCAAGGCCGACATCCCCGACATCACCGGCATGGTCCTGGAAGAACTGGAAAGTCGGCTTGCCGAAGATCCATTGTTGCGGCCGGGGGGCGCCGTGCCGTTCTTCCGGCTCGTCCGCAACCGCTTCGTCCGCGAAGTCCTTTAGAAGCAGAGCATTTTGATCTCATGACGGTCGATACCCAACAACAGGGCGACGAACGCGTACACTGGCTGCCAATGGTCGCGGCGATCTCCTCGATCAGCGTCGTCGGCATCGCCATAGGCTTAGGCATGCCGCTGCTCAGCGTCATTCTGGAAAGCCGCGGCCATTCCGCTTCGATGATCGGTCTCAACACCGCTGTCGCCGGCCTCGCCTCGATCGCCGGCGCGCCTTTGGCCACGCCGCTCGCCATGCGGCTCGGCGTCGCCTGGACCATGCTGTTGATGATTGCCATCGGCGCGCTCGCCTTCGTCGGTTTCCATTTCGCGCCGGATTTCTGGATGTGGTTTCCGCTCCGCGTCGCCCTGCACATCTCGCTGACGGTGCTGTTCATCCTTTCGGAATTCTGGATCAGCACCTCGGCCCCGCCGAACCGGCGCGGCCTTGTGCTTGGCATCTACGCCACCGTGCTGTCGCTCGGGTTCGCCGCCGGACCATGGCTGTTCGCCCATCTCGGCAGCACGGGCTTCCTGCCGTTCGGCGTCACCATAGCGCTGGTGACGCTTGCCGCCATTCCGGTGCTTGCGGCCCGCAACGAGAGCCCGAGCATCGTCGCCGACAGCGAAACCAGCCACTTCCTGCGCTACATCTGGCTGGTGCCGACCGCGACCTTCGCCGTGCTTGTTTTCGGCGCCGTCGAGACCGGCGGTTTCTCGCTCTTCCCCGTCTATGGCAGCCGTATCGGCTATTCGGAAGCCGACGCCGCGCTGCTTCTGACAATGATCGGGCTCGGCAATGTGCTTCTGCAGATCCCGATCGGCATGATCAGCGACCGCGTTTCCGACCGCCGCTACCTGCTGCTGGCCTGCGCCACGGTCGGGCTCATCGGCACGGTCTTCATGCCATTCTTCGCACAGAACTGGCATCTGATGGCGACCCTCCTGTTCGTCTGGGGCGGCGTCGTCGCCGCCATGTACACGATCGGCCTTGCCCATCTCGGCTCGCAGCTGTCCGGCCATGAACTGGCATCCGCCAATGCTGCCTTCGTGCTCTGCTATGGCGTCGGCATGGTGCTGGGTCCGCAGGCGATCGGCATCGGCATGGACGCCTTCGGCCCATCCGGCTTCGGCTGGTCGCTGGCCTTCTTCTTCGCCGCCTACATGGCTTTGATCCTGGTCAGGCTGGTGCGCAAGATTCTCTAGGCAATGCCGCTGAAGCGTCGGGCATCCTGACATCACCGTGTCAGCAGCACCCCTGCTATAACCTGCCTCCGACGCGAGGTAGGAGAATTGCGATGGTCGACAGCGGCTTTGAAACCAGATCCCTCAGGATGGAACTGCTTCTGCTCGTCACATTCCAGGCGCCGGCCGCCGATGTCGAGCGCATCATGGAGGCCGTGGTGGCGATCACGCCGCTGCGCATGGGCAAGTATGACGCCAACGCCTATCAGTCGGCGCAAGGCATCGAGCGCTACCGGCCGCTCGAAGGCGCCGCGGCCGGCGCTGAGACCGAACTGCGCCGGCGACCCGGCACCGTCGAGGTGTCGTTCGAGATCGCCGACGACCAGGCACTCGCCGCCCGTGTCGTCGAGGCGATTTTCCAGGCCCATTCCTACCAGGAGCCCGTCATCCGCATCCAGCCACTGCTCGCCAGCCGTTCCAAGGGTCTTGACGACCGCGCCAATCCCAACCGCTGGTGGAACACCACGGGCGACTGGAAAAAGGCGGGGCAATTGGTCGAGCATAACGCTTGAGACGTGGACACGGGCCATGCCGAAATGAGGCGAAGAAGGCGCTCGGGCTTGACTTTCCGGGCGCGTTCTTTATGTGTCGCGCCAAGTTTCCCGCGTCCGGGTGTTTTCCCCGTGCTTCAGCGGCCAAAACTCCACGAACATTAACGGACGAAAATCATGGCCAAAGCCGCAAACATCAAGATCAAGCTTCTGTCGACCGCCGACACCGGGTTCTTCTACGTCACCAGCAAGAACAGCCGTACCAAGACGGACAAGCTCTCGTTCCGCAAGTACGATCCGGTCGCCAAGAAGCACGTCGAGTTCAAGGAAACCAAGATCAAGTAATCTGGTTATCCCGAGAAATCGAAACGCCGCCCTCTGGGCGGCGTTTTTGTTTTAGGAAGGACCGGACGACAAAAAGGGGGCCGGTCGGCGGTTGGCAGCGGTACGAGGAGGCCACTATGTGCCAGCGCCGGCCGGCCGACCCCACGGACCCAGGAGATGCGGCGGACCTGAGCATCATGGGGTATTTTTGGATCGAGCCGGCTACTCTACCCTCGCGCCGGCCTCGTCTTCTGTCTATGCGTCGCAGATTTGCGCAAGACCTCATAAAAATCAACCATTTCTTAACCACCGCTCACGAATCGCTTGGGTTAAGGTAAATTCGTAACCCTGTTGCAGCGCTGGAGAATCGTCGCCTTTATGCCGAGCATGTCTCCCGAAAGTGGAAACCGGTTTCAGGATAAAGACAGGCGCGTGCGGGGTCTGAAAGATCGCGACGCGTTTTAGGCAGCCTTGGCGACCACCCTGTTGCGGCCGCCGCTTTTGGCCTCATAGAGCGCCAGGTCGGCGCGCTTCATCAGCGCGGCGACGCTATCGGTCCCTTTCAGGAGCGACGACACGCCGACACTGACCGTGACCTCGATCGCCTTGCCGTCGGCACCGATGGCAAAAGGTGCCTGTGCGATCTCGGCGCGAATGCGTTCGGCCACCTTCTCGGCGACCGCGCCGTCGGTGTCCGGCATAACCACGACGAACTCCTCGCCGCCGAAGCGGCAGGCGAGGTCGATGCCGCGCACATTCTTGCGCAGCCGCCGGGCAAATTCGCGCAGAACGTCGTCACCGCCGTCATGGCCATGGGTATCGTTGATCGACTTGAAGCGATCGAGATCGGTGATCATCACCGACAAGGGCCGCCGCCGCGCCACGGCGCGATCGAACAGCGTCTGCAGATGGCTGTCGAGGTAGCGGCGGTTGTGCAGCCCGGTCAGCCCGTCGATCACCGCCATCTCGATCGTCTGGGCGACGCTGGCGCGCAACTGATCGTTGTAGCGCTTGCGCCGCACCTGTGTGCGCAGGCGCGCCGTCAGCTCGTGCTGGTCGATCGGCCGGATCAGGTAGTCATTGATGCCAAGTTCCAGGCCACGCAGGATGCGGCCCTCCTCGCCCTCGTCTGCGAGCAGCATGATCGGCAGGAAGCGGGTGCGGTCGAGCGAACGCAGCTGCGAGCAGAGTCTCAGCGCATCGAAGTCGGAGAAGGCGGTCGAGATCAGCACGCATTCATACGCCGTCTCGGCCGCCTGGAAGAACCCCGCATTCGGGTCGGTCGCGACATCGAGCTCGGCGGTGTTGCGCAGCATCTTCTGGATGCGTTCGACGGAAGTTTTGCGCTCGTCGATGAGCAGCACCCGCGGCTTTGCGTCTTCGGCCGCGAAATCGCGGCTCAGAAGTTCCTCGATGCCGATATTGCGCGTGGTCGAGGCACGCAGCCTGAGCTCGTCGGTCAGCGACTTCAGCCTGACCAGGCTCTTGACGCGTGTCATCAACTGCAGGTCGTTGACGGGCTTGGTCAGGAAATCGTCAGCGCCCGCCTCGAGGCCGCGTACCCGGTCCGACACCTGGTCGAGCGCGGTGATCATCACGACAGGGATATGCGAGGTCGCCGGATCGCTCTTCAGGCGCTTGCAGACCTCGAACCCATCCATGTCCGGCATCATCACATCGAGCAGCACGACGTCGACCTTGCCGTTCTCGCAGGTCTCGATCGCATCCGGGCCGTTATTGGCCGTCAGCACCTCGAAATACTCGGCAAGCAGCCGAACCTCCAGCAGCCGCACATTGGCGGGGATATCGTCGACGACGAGGATCCGCGCGGTCATCTCAAAACTCCGGTTCTGCTGGTCTCGGGCATCAGGCGTCGCCCAGATAGGATTTGATCGTCTCGATGAAGCGCGGCACCGAGATCGGTTTGGAAATATAGGCCTCGCAGCCGCCCTGGCGGATGCGCTCCTCATCGCCCTTCATGGCGAAGGCGGTGACGGCGATAACGGGGATCGAATGCAATTCGTCGTCTTCCTTCAGCCATTTGGTCACTTCCAGGCCGGACACTTCCGGCAGCTGGATGTCCATCAGGATGAGGTCCGGCCGGTGCTGGCGCGCGAGATCGAGCGCCTCCAGGCCATTGCGCGTGCGAACCGTTTCGTAACCGCTGGCTTCGATGAGGTCCCGAAAGAGCTTCATGTTGAGCTCATTGTCCTCGACGATCATCACCTTCTTAGCCATCAGTTTCCCGTCCCGACCGCCCTCGAAGCCGAAGGCCGTCGCAATGCGTCCCCTTCGGACCGCACCCAACCCGTTTCCACTCTAGCCCAATATGATTGACGAAACGGAAACCGGAGGTTGGAAAGCTGCACCAATTCCACCTTCGGACGTTGCATGGGAAAGAGCGGAGGCTTGCCGCAAGCGACGCTTGCCGTTACTCCGGAAGGAGACTCGAAAAAATCCACCATTGCAAAGGTAACGATGGCGAACGCAGCGTCAATGCGCGAGGAAGCGGAAACCATTGCCGTCAAGGCCCTGGCCTTCGTCGCCGCCGACCCGGAGCTTCTGCCCCGCTTCCTGGCGATCACCGGCATCGAGGCGAACTCGATTCGCAGGGCCGCAGCTGAGCCAGGCTTCCTTGCCGGCGTTCTGCAATTCATCCTGGCGCACGAACCGACGCTGCTGCGCTTCGCCGAGGAGACCGGCACGCCGCCTGCCGCCGTCGGCAAGGCGCTGCGCGCCCTTCCGCTCGGCGACGACGATCACGAGCGCTCGACATGAGCGACGATTCCGAGACGGCGCGGCAGATCGAAGAGCTTGCCGCCGACGATCGGCCGCTGCTGGTGCTCGATGTCGACGATGTCGTGCTCGAATTCGTCCGGCCCTTCCCGCATTTCCTGAAAACGCGCGGCTTCGGGCTGACGCTGGCTTCCTTCCGCCTCACCGGCAACATCGCCGAGACGGTGAGCGGGCGGCTGATAGAGCAGCCGGAAGTGACGGCGCTGCTCGGCGATTTCTTCGACGCCCAGGCGGATTGGCAAAGCATCACTGACGGCGCGGCGGATGCGCTCGCGATGCTCGGCCGAAGCGCCGAGATCGTCATGCTGACCGCCATGCCGCACAAGCACCGCGCCGTGCGCCGCGCGCATCTCGATGCGCTGGGGCTCAACTACCCGCTGCTGACGACGGAGATGGCCAAGGGACCGGCCATTGCCAAACTGCGCGGCCTTAAAAGTCGGCCCGTCGCGTTCGTCGACGACCAGCCTTCCAACCTGGTTTCGGCGCGCAACTCCGTGGCGGATGCCCATCTCTTCCATTTGATGGCTGACAACTCGCTGCGCGCCTTCCTGCCGCCGACGCCGGAAGACATTATCTCGGTCGACGACTGGCGCGATGCGGCGCCAAAGATCGCGGCCGCGCTCGGGCTTTAACCCAAGCGCTCAGGGCTTCAGCTTCGCTCCGGCCCCACCATTGTCGCCGCCGTCCGAATCGTCTCCGCCGGTGGAATCATCCGTTCCGTCCGCGCCGTCATCGCCTGAATTGTCATCCTGACCCGCGCTGTCGTCCTGGGCGGCGTCCGGTCCCTTCAGCATCGCGCCGTTGACCGTGACCGATCCATCGGCCTTGGTGTTGATCGTCCACTCCAGCCGGCCATCCGGCAGCGTCTTGCCAAAGCCTTTGACGGCTAGGGCAAAGGGGAAGGCCTGCGCCATCTGCTCATCGCTTTTGGCGGCTTCCTTCAAGGCATCGACGATCTTGTCATAGCCGGCGACATCGACGGTCACGCTCGCATCGGGTTTCTCGCCGGGAAAGGTCATCTCGCCTTCCAGCGCAACTTCGATGGCGCCGTTCTTCACTGTGCTGTGCCCGATCACGACCTTCGGATTCTTGGCCTTGAAATCGGCGACCAAAGCTTTGCCGAATTCGTCCGACAGCGGCGGATTCTTATTGAGATCAAAGGCTTCGATCGCCTTTTTCGCCATCGTATCGAGATCGATATTGGCGCCGCCGAAATGCAGGTCGATGTCGGTGGGCAGCAATGGGGCGGTCCATTCCGGCAGGGTCTGATGCGGGATCGTCAGACCGGCAGCCTTGATCGCGTAATCGACCTTGCCGTTCTGGGAGATGCCGTCCATGCCGAATGCGGTGCTGAATTGCGTGGCGCCGAACTTGCCGACAGGGCTGTCGACCTCGAAATTCTTGAAGCCGTAATTGCCGTCGATCCTTTCCCAGATGGGCAGCGCGGCCAGCATCAACGATTTGAGCTCAGCCTGGTTGGCCTTGAGCTTGGCTTCATCCTCATTGGCCACGGCAAAGGCAAGCAGGTCGAGCAGCGGCTTCGTCCGCACGCCCTTGCCGTTTGCGTCCACCGAAAGTTCCGGCGTCTTCAAGGTGAGCGGAAAATTCATCCCGCTGTCGGGATCGTTCACCTTGATCATCTCGACGAAGTCCGAGACTTTCTGCGTGGCCGTGAAGTCGACGCCGCCATTGGCGGATTTGGTCGCGGTAACGGTGGCGGTGCCGGCGCCAGTCGAGACATCTGCCTGCTGCTTGGCTTGCCGCGACGTCATAGTCATTCCGGCCAATGAGCTGGTCGCGCTGGTGAAGGCGGCGAGGGCCGGATCGTAGATGCTGGTCAGCTTGCCGTCCTTGATCGTGAACTCCATGCTCTGACGGCCTTCCGGTCCTTCGAACTCGAAGGATGCGCCTTGCGAGAAATTCGACGAGACGTCCCAGGATCCGTCGCTGCGCGGCTTCACCATCAGCGCGTATGGCGCCATGTCGAATTTCAGGAGCTTCTGTTCCGGCAACGCATTGACGAGCGCCTTGACGTCAAGCGCAATCTTATAGGCGTCGCCCTCGACCGAAACCTTGAGCACGCCCTTGTCGAAGGCCTGCTTGCCGAAATAGCGCGCCAGATTGTCGGAAAGATCTTTGGCGCCTTGATTGTCGACGGTCTGGGCAAAAGCCGGCGCGCTGAGCGCGAGGGCAAAGGCAAATGGCAAAATACGCTTCACGTCAGTTCTCCGTGATTTCGGAAGACGAAATATTCATGCTTCTGGTAGGCAAGAAGCGTAACAGCCGCAAGACGCCGACTGTAGGCCAAAAGCTCATTCGGCTAAAGCGCCAGGCGCATCAGCGCCCAAAGCACAAGGCGCATCAGTACCTAAAGCACAAGGCGCATCAGCGGCCGGCCGGGCTTGCGCTCCACCAGCCTCTCGAAGCCGGCCTTCTCGAACACCCGCGACGAGCCTACGAAAAGCCCGATCGAGCGCGAATCGCGCGACAGGTCGATCGGGCAGGCTTCCAGCAGCCTGGCTTTATTCTCGCGGGCGAAAGCGATGCCGCCCTCGACGAGGCGATGCGTGATGCCCCGCCCCCTCGCCCTGGCGCGGATGAAGAAGCAGGAGATCGCCCAGACGGCCGGGTCGCCGGCATCGGCGGGATCGACCGGGGCCGAGCCCCTGCCCTGATTGTTCCACTCGGGGATGTCGGCGCGCGGGCCGACCTGCATCCAGCCGACGGCCTTGCCCTCCTCGAGTGCCAAGAGTCCCGGCGGCGGGCCCGTTTCGATTCGCGCCTTGATGAGATCCTTGTTGCGCTCCTTGTCGCTGGCGCGGCGCTCCGCCGGCGACAACCGGAAATGCGTGCACCAGCAGCCGTAGCAGGCGCCCTGCTTCCCGAACAGGTCCTCGAAATCGGGCCAGCGTTCAGGAGTCAGCGGTGCGATGGTCGTGCTCATGCGTTCTCCCCAGGCCAAGCTTGTTGCCAGCCTTGCGCTGTCGTACCATTGCATTTGTTCTCTTTATGTTCGCAGCGATGGCGGCTCCTGTCAACAATCCCGAACACGGTTTTTGCCGTGACTGCCTGGCGCTCCAGCGCGGCGAGACGCGTCGCTGCGATCGCTGCGGCAGCCCGCGCCTTGTCCGCCATGCCGAGCTCTACCGGCTGCGGATCGCCCATATCGATTGCGACGCCTTCTACGCGGCGGTCGAGAAGCGTGACAATCCCGCGCTGAAGGACAGGCCTGTCATCATCGGCGGCGGCCGGCGCGGCGTCGTTTCCACCGCCTGCTATATCGCCCGCATCCAGGGCGTCCGCTCGGCCATGCCGATGTTCAAGGCGCTCGAACTGTGCCCCGAAGCGGTGGTGATCCCGCCCGACATGGAAAAATATGTCGGCGTCGGCCGCCAGGTGCGCGCGTTGATGCAGGCGCTGACGCCGCAGGTCGAGCCGCTGTCGATCGATGAGGCCTTTCTCGACCTCGCCGGTACCGAGCGGCTGCACGGCATGCCGCCGGCGCTGGTGCTGGCGCGCTTCGCGCAGACGGTGGAAAAGGAGCTCGGCATCACCGTTTCGGCCGGCCTCTCCTACTGCAAGTTCCTGGCGAAAATTGCCTCGGACCTCCGCAAGCCGCGCGGCTTTTCCGTGATCGGCGAAGCCGAGGCGCCAAGCTTCCTCGCCGCGCAGCCGGTGACGATGATCTGGGGTGTCGGCAAGGCGCTGGCCGCGACGCTGGAGCGCGACGGCATCCGCATGATCGGGCAGCTGCAGCGCATGGAGCGCGGCGACCTGATGCGCCGCTATGGCGTGATGGGCGACCGGCTCTACCGCCTGTCGCGAGGCGAGGACGACCGCCCGGTCGATCCGGACGGCGATGCCAAGAGCGTCTCGGCCGAAACCACCTTCGACAACGACATCGGAGCCCTGGCGGAGCTGGTGCCGGTGCTGCGCGGGCTGTCGGAAAAGGTCTCGGCGCGACTGAAGAGATCCGGCATCGCCGGCCGCACCGTGGTGCTGAAGCTGAAGACGCAGGATTTCAAGATACGGACCCGTAACCGCCAGCTCGGCGACCCGACGCGCCTGGCCGACCGCATTTTCCAGACCGGGCTCGACCTGCTGCGCCGCGAGGCCGACGGCACAAAATTCCGCCTGCTCGGAATCGGCGTCAGCGACCTCTCCGACGACCAAAAGGCCGATCCGCCGGATCTGGTCGACGTGCAGTCGCGCAAGCGCGCGCTTGCCGAAGGCGCGATGGACACGCTGCGCGACAAGTTCGGCAGGAAAGCCGTCGAGACCGGCTATACATTCGGCAAGGGCCGCGCCGCCAATCCGCCCGAGCCGCTGGAAGATTGAAGGGTCAGGTCCGCTTGAGGTCGATCCGGCTCGTCACCACCATCTTGCCGGTTGCCGGATCCATGTCGGTCACCGTCATGCGCATATTGTCCGGCCCGATCTTTTCTACGGTCAGCTCCGCATTGCGGTCGCCATTGACGACTTTCGCCCAGTGGATGTCGAGGTTGATTGCGTCGCCCTTGCGGCTTCCGCTGAGCCCGGCAGGTCCGCTGCGCGAACCTATGTAAGTGCCAGTGTAGCTCGCCCCGTCGACCTTCAGGTCGGCGCGGATTTCCCGCGACATGATCAACAACGTACGACAGGTGCCGTCAAGCGAGAGCGAGTCCGCCGTCGCGTCCGAAGTGAAGTTGCAGTTGATGTTCATCACCGGCGTGTTCGTTCTGATCCTGACCATCCCCTTACCGGAGAACTTCCCCTGCAGCGATCGCAGGAAAGCCGCCTCGTCGGCATGCGCGCCCGTCGCGCAGAAAAAACAGGCGGCGGCCAGCAAAGCGGCGGTCGATTTCATCAAGACGTTTCCCTCTCGCGATCATGCGCCCTCCGACGGAAGGCGTGGACTTAACGGGTGCTCAGCCGCCAGGTTCCGCCGCCGCGATGACGATTTTTTGACGCCCGCTCCGCTGGCCCAGTGGAATGACGCCACTAACGGTTGCGGCCCGGGTTCGGGCTTGCGACATAGGGCTCAAATGGCGCCCGCTCCCTCTATCCCAAAAGCCGCGTTCTGGATGGCTCTGTCAATCGCCTCGATGCTGGCGATGTCGGTTGCCGGCCGCGAGACGACGGCCGAGCTCAACGTCTTCCAGGTGCTCGAGCTGCGCTCGGTGATCGGTTTCTTCATCCTTTTGCCGCTGGTGATGATGAGCGGCGGTTTTGCCGCGATGCGCAGTGAGCGCCCGTTCGCCCATATCGTCCGCAACATGATCCACTATACCGGCCAGGCCGCCTGGCTCTACGCGCTGACGCTCATTCCGCTCGCCGTGCTGATCTCGATCGAGTTCACCACGCCGATCTGGACGGCGATCCTGGCGGTCAGCTTTCTGGGGGAAAGACTGTCCCGGTCGAAGCTCACGGCGATCGTGCTTGGCCTGATCGGCGTGCTCGTCATCGTGCGCCCCAGCGCCGGCTCGATGGATCCCGGCCACCTCGTCGTCTTGGGCGCCGCGGTCTGCTTCGGCATCTCGATGGTGCTGGTCAAGTCGATGACCAAAACCGAAAGCGTGGTGCGCATCATCTTCTGGATGCTGATCATCCAGTCGGCGGTTGGCCTGATCCCGGCTCTCTACAGCTGGCACAACCCTTCGCCAGGGCTCTGGCCATGGATCTTCGTCATCGCCTTCACCGGCATGTCGTCGCATTTCTGCCTGGCCCGTGCGCTGGTCCATGCCGATGCCACGATCATCTCGCCGATGGACTTCCTGCGCGTGCCTCTGACGGCGCTGGTCGGCTGGCTGCTCTACCATGAGCAGATCGACGTCTTCACCGCGGGTGGCGCGGCTCTGATTCTCGCCGGCAATTTGCTCAACCTGCAGAAGAAGACGCCGCGGGTGGCAGAGGCGGAGGCGGCAACGCCCTGAGCTCGGGTGTGTTGAGATTCAGGTCAGGCCAAGCCGAAAATGGTGGCTTTCGAGAACCGGAGCGGAGCGGACATTCGGGTCCGTGAGCACCGGAAGCGCAGAAAACCAGCATTTGCAGGCTGGCATCACCTGAATATCAACACAACCTAGACCAGCTCCACGTCCACCACGCCCTGCACCGCGCGCATGGCGGAGGCGATCTGCGGCGAGACGCGATAATTACCCAGACCGATCTCAATCTCGCCCTGCGCCTCTCCCTTGAGAACGATGATGCTGACTTGACTGTCGCCACGCTGTTTGAGTTGCGATTGAATGATTGACGATGGTCCATCGTCCCTGACAAAGATGCGCAGCGCTTTCTGGATGCGGCTGGCTTCGTCGTCCAGTGATTGCACCGAGTTGATGCGCAGGTTCACGCCCTCAGGCCTGTCTTCGGCCGCAACCATAATCACCACCGAACTGCCGGGCTCCAGCATGTCGCGATACTGCGCCAGGCCTTCGGAAAACAGTACGGCCTCATACTGTCCCGTCGTGTCGGAAAACTGCACCACGCCCATCTTATTGCCGGTACGGGTCTTGCGCTCCTGCTTGGAGGTGACCGTGCCGGCAAGACGCCCAGCGGCGGCGCCGCGTTTGACCGCAGCCGAGAATTCCGCCCAGTTCTGCACCCGCATCTTCTGCAGCGCGGACTTGTACTCGTCGAGCGGATGCGCCGAAAGATAGAAGCCGACGATCTGGAATTCACGGTGCAGCTTGTCGGCGGCAAGCCACGGATCGGTCGCCGGCAGGTTGAGAGCCTGCGACTGGCTCCCAAGCGAAGCGCCGAAAATGTCAGCCTGGCCGGAGATGGCGTTTTGCTGCGCCAGCGACGCCAGGCCCATCATCCGCTCGACGCCGGCCATCATCTGCGCGCGGTCGTGGCCGAAGCAATCCAGCGCGCCCGCCATGATCAGGCTTTCGAAGACGCGCTTGCCGACGATCTTGGGATCGACCCGCTCGCAGAAATCGGCAAGGTTCTTGAACGGCTTTTCGCCGCGCTTCTCGACGATGTGCTCGACCGCCGCGTCGCCGACGCCTTTCAGCGCCGCCAGCGAATAGAAGATCTTGTTCTCGCCGACCTCGAAGGGACGGAAGCTCGACATCACCGACGGCGGCACCACCTCGATGCCGAGGCGCATGGCGTCCTGGCGGAAATCGGCCAGCTTGTCGGTATTGCTCATGTCGAGCGTCATCGACGCCGCGAGGAACTCGACCGGGTAATGCGCCTTGAGATAGGCGGTCTGGTAGGAAACGACCGCATAGGCCGCGGCGTGCGACTTGTTGAAGCCGTAGTCGGCGAACTTGGCCAGGAGGTCGAAGATGAAATCGGCCTGCGGCTTTGAGACGCCGCGCTCGACCGCGCCCGTGACGAAGCGCTCTCGCTGCTTGTCCATCTCGGCGCGGATCTTCTTGCCCATGGCGCGGCGCAGGAGGTCGGCTTCGCCGAGCGAATAGCCGGAAAGCTCCTGCGCGATCTGCATCACCTGTTCCTGGTAGACGATGACGCCTTGGGTCTCCTTCACCAGATGGTCGATCTTGGGATGGATCGAGGCCATCTCCTCCTCGCCATGCTTTCTGGCGTTGTAGGTCGGGATATTCTCCATCGGGCCGGGGCGATAGAGCGCCACCAGCGCGATAATGTCCTCGATGCAGTCCGGCCGCATGCCGATCAGCGCCTTGCGCATGCCGGCACTTTCAACCTGGAACACGCCGACCACCTCGCCGCGCGACAGCATCGCGTAGGTGTCGGGGTCGTCGAGCGGTATCTTGGCGAGATCGATGTCGACGCCGCGCCGCCGTATCAGCTTCACTGCCGTTTCCAGCACCGTCAGCGTCTTCAGGCCGAGGAAGTCGAACTTCACCAGCCCCGCCTGCTCGACATATTTCATGTTGAACTGGGTGACCGGCATGTCCGAGCGCGGATCGCGGTACATCGGCACCAGTTCGGACAGCGGACGGTCGCCGATGACGATGCCCGCGGCATGCGTCGAAGCATGGCGGTAGAGGCCTTCGAGCTTCTGCGCCGTGTCGAGCAGCGTCTGCACGATCGGCTCCTTCTCCGCCTCCTCGGCGAAGCGCGGCTCGTTGGCGATGGCGTCCGCCAGCTTGACCGGATTGGCCGGGTTCTGCGGCACCATCTTGGAGAGCTTGTCGACCTGACCGTAAGGCATCTGCAGCACGCGGCCGACATCGCGCAGCACCGCGCGCGCCTGCAGCGTTCCGAAGGTGATGATCTGCCCGACCTGGTCGCGGCCGTATTTCTGCTGGACGTAGCGGATGACTTCCTCGCGCCGGTCCTGGCAGAAGTCGATGTCGAAGTCCGGCATCGACACCCGGTCCGGATTGAGGAAGCGCTCGAACAGCAGCGAGAAACGCAGCGGGTCGATGTCGGTGATGGTGGTCGAATAGGCGACCAGCGAGCCGGCGCCCGAACCGCGCCCCGGCCCGACGGGAATGCCTTGCGCCTTCGCCCATTTGATGAAGTCGGCAACGATCAGGAAGTAACCCGGGAACTTCATCTTCTCGATGATGCCGAGCTCGAATTCGAGCCGCTCGCGATATTGCTCGACCGTGTAGCCGGGCGTCGGCCCGTGCGCGGCCAGCCGCGCCTCCAGACCTTCGCGCGCCTGCCGGGCAAGCTCGGCCGCCTCCGCCTTCTCGGCTGCGTCCTTGTCGGCGGCATCGGCGCCGGTAAAGCGCGGCAGGATCGGGCTGCGGGTCTTCGGATAGTAGGAGCAGCGCATTGCGATCTCGACCGTGTTGTCGATCGCTTCGGGCAAGTCGGAAAAGAGGCGCGCCATCTCTGCCTGCCCGCGCAGGAAATTGTCAGGCGAAAGCCGCCGGCGGTTGTCGGCGGCAACCACCGAGCCTTCGGCTATCGCAATCAGCGCGTCATGCGCCTCGTAATCCTCGCGTTTGGAGAAGAAGGCCTCGTTGGTTGCGACCAGGGGCAGGTCATGCGTATAGGCAAGGTCGACGGTCGATTTCTCGACCATGCGGTCGTAGCCGGCGACCCGCTCCAGCTCGACATAAAGCCTGTCGCCGAACAGGCCTTTGAGGAACAGCAACCGCTGTTCAGCGAGGTCGCGCCGGTCCGCTTTGAGCGCACTGCCGATCGGACCGCGCGGCCCACCGGTCAGACAGATCAGCCCGTCGCACTGATCTTCCAGCATAGCGCTGGTCAGATGCACCGGCTCGCCTGGCGGCGTCTCCAGATAGACCTTGCTGATCAGCCGCACGAGATTGCTGTAGCCGTCCTCACTGGCGGCGATCAGAACGACCGGCGACATGTCCGGGCCGTGGCGGCGGCGGTCGCGCTGGCCGTCGCTCACCTCGCCGGAAAAGGCCAGATCGATCTGGCAGCCGATGATCGGCTGGATACCTTCCTTGACCGCCTTCTGGGCGAATTCGAGCGCGCCGAACAGGTTATTGGTATCGGTGACCGCGATCGCCGGCGCCTCGTCCTTGACCGCATGGCCGACGATCGCGCCAAGCTGAAGCGCGCCTTCGAGCAGCGAATAGGCCGAATGCACGCGCAGATGGATGAACCTACGCGCCGGCGTTTCGGGCCGGCTGGCCTTCACTGCCGCTTCGCGCTGCAAAGGATCGCGTGGAAGTCGTTCATCCGCCATGTTTTTTCACGCTGTGCCAAGACTCATCGGTGCAGATGTATTGTCCCGGACGGGGCCATGCCAGTCCAGCACAATCGACCGCGACACAGGCTTGCGTCCCGCACCGCCCTTTGTCAGGCAAACTCCATGATCACCGCATCGACCGCCAGGCTGTCGCCGGGCTTCGCGTTGAGCTTGGCTATCGTGAGGTCGCGTTCGGCGCGCAGCACGTTTTCCATCTTCATCGCCTCGACCACGGCCAGCGTCTCGCCGGCCTTGACTTCCTGCCCCTCCGCCACGGCGATCGAGACGACGAGACCAGGCATCGGGCAAAGCAGCATCTTCGAGGTGTCGGGCGGCAGCTTCTCCGGCATCAGCCTTTCGAGCTCAGCGATCCGCGGCAGCATGGCGCGTGCCGTCACCGACATGCCTTTCCAGGCGATGCGCAAACCGTTCAGCGTCGGACGGATCTGCGCCGCGACCTTGTCGGCGCCGATCGTGCCCTGCCAGATCGCGTCGCCCGGCCGCCAGTCCGAGGCGACGGTCAGCGGCTTGCCGCCATCGATCGACAGATCGACCTCCGTCGGGATGGAAATCATGCCGTCGACGATCTCGACCGGCAGATAGTCAGCGCCGATCTTTACCACCCAATCGCGCTTGAGATGTCCTGAATGCGGCGCCAGCCGGCCGCTGAGGCGGTCGAGCCGGTCGCGGCGCAGCAGTTCGATCGCCGTTGCGACGGCGGCGAATACCGCCCTCTCCTCGCCATCCGGCGCGACCGGCGAAAAACCGTCCGGATATTCCTCGGCGATGAAGCCTGTCGACAGCCGCCCCTCGCGCCAGCGCGGATGCTGCATCAGCGCCGAAAGGAACGGGATGTTATGCTCGATGCCGTCGACGATGAACTTGTCCAACGCCTCTGACATGGCGTCGATGGCTTCCAGCCTTGTCGGCGCCCAGGTGCAGAGCTTGGCCACCATCGGGTCATAGAACATCGAGATTTCCGAGCCTTCGGTGACGCCGGTGTCGTTGCGGACCACGACATCGCCGAACCTGCCTTCTTCCGGCGGCCGGTATCGCGTCAGCCGGCCGATCGACGGCAGGAAGTTGCGGAAGGGATCCTCCGCGTAAAGGCGGCTCTCCACCGCCCAGCCGTTGAGCTTCACGTCGCTCTGCTTGATGCCGAGCTTCTCGCCGGCGGCAACGCGGATCATCTGTTCGACCAGATCGATGCCGGTGACCAGCTCGGTCACCGGGTGCTCGACCTGCAATCGCGTATTCATTTCAAGGAAATAGAAATTCTTGTCCTTGTCGACGATGAACTCGACGGTGCCGGCGCTCTGGTAGTCGACGGCCTTGGCCAGGGCCACCGCCTGCTCGCCCATCGCCTTTCTGGTCTTGGCATCGAGGAACGGCGACGGCGCTTCTTCCACCACTTTCTGGTTGCGGCGCTGGATCGAGCATTCGCGCTCGCCGAGATAGACTGCCGTGCCATGCGCGTCGGCCAGCACCTGGATTTCGATATGGCGAGGATCGATGACGAACTTTTCGATGAAGACGCGGTCGTCGCCGAAGGAGCTTTTCGCTTCCGAACGCGCCCGCTCGAAACCGTCGCGCACCTCCGATTTGCTCCAGGCGATGCGCATGCCCTTGCCGCCGCCGCCGGCCGAGGCCTTGATCATCACCGGATAGCCGATCTCGCCGGCGATCCTTTCGGCATGGTCGGCGTCTTCGATGACGCCCAGCCGTCCGGGCACGGTCGAGACCTTGGCCTCGTTGGCGAACTTCTTCGATTCGATCTTGTCGCCCATGGCCTTGATAGCCTTGGACTTCGGCCCGATGAAGACGATACCCTCCTTCTCAAGCGCCTCGCAGAAAGAAGCGCGCTCTGACAGGAAGCCATAGCCCGGATGCACGGCTTCCGAGCCGGTTTGTTTGCAGGCGGCGATGATCTTCTCAGGCAACAGATAGCTCTGTGCCGCCGGCGGAGGCCCGATATGCACCGCTTCGTCGGCCATTTCGACATGCATGGCATCGCGATCGGCATCCGAATAGACCGCAACAGTGGCAATGCCCATATTGCGCGCCGTCTTGATCACGCGGCAGGCGATCTCGCCGCGATTGGCGATCAGGATCTTCTTGAACATTCGGATGTCGTCCTCCGGCGAAGCGGTCCAGTTCTATGGACAATTCCGGTGCGCCTCAAGAGCCCACGGCCGGCTCCCACGGCTGGCACCGATTGCAGGAACCGCGCCGAAAAACGTCGCAAGAGACGTTGGCCGCCAGCGCGGAACTCGCTAATGTTATCCCAACACCAAAGGGGCGGCAGGCTGGCATTCGCTACCGACAGCTTGCCGTTAGCTGAAACTTACAGATCGCTTGGGAGGAGTGCCTCATGAAAACGCGTGCCGCCGTAGCCGTTGCCGCCGGAAAGCCGCTGGAGATCATGGAGGTGGACCTCGAAGGGCCGCGCGAAGGCGAGGTGCTGGTCGAGGTCAAGGCGACCGGCATCTGCCACACCGACGAGTTCACACTGTCGGGCGCCGATCCGGAAGGGCTGTTCCCGGCGATCCTCGGCCATGAGGGCGCGGGCATCGTGGTGGATGTCGGCAAGGGCGTGACCTCGGTCAGGAAGGGCGACCATGTCATCCCGCTCTATACGCCCGAATGCCGGCAGTGCCCGTCCTGTCTGTCGCGCAAGACCAATCTCTGCACCGCCATCCGCGCCACGCAGGGGCAAGGGTTGATGCCCGACGGCACCTCGCGCTTCTCGATGGGCAAGGACAAGCTCTTTCACTACATGGGTTGCTCGACCTTCTCCAACTTCACCGTGCTGCCGGAGATCGCGGTGGCCAAGGTCAATCCCGACGCCCCCTTCGACAAGATCTGCTACATCGGCTGCGGCGTGACCACTGGCATCGGCGCGGTCATCAACACCGCCAAGGTCGAGCAGGGCGCCACCGCCGTGGTCTTCGGCCTCGGCGGCATTGGCCTCAACGTCATCCAGGGCCTTCGCCTTGCCGGCGCCGACATGATCATCGGCGTCGATGTCAACAACGACAAGAAGGCCTGGGGCGAGAAATTCGGCATGACGCATTTCGTCAATCCGAAGGAGATCGACGGCGACATCGTGCCTTACCTGGTCAACATGACCAAGCGCGGTGCCGACCAGATCGGCGGCGCCGACTACACCTTCGACTGCACCGGCAACACCAAGGTGATGCGCCAGGCGCTGGAAGCCTCGCATCGCGGCTGGGGCAAGTCGGTCATCATCGGCGTTGCCGGCGCCGGCCAGGAGATTGCGACCAGACCCTTCCAGCTGGTCACCGGCCGCACCTGGATGGGCACCGCCTTCGGCGGCGCGCGCGGCCGCACCGATGTGCCGAGGATCGTCGACTGGTACATGGAGAAAAAAATCCAGATCGACCCGATGATCACGCATACGTTGAAGCTGGAGGACATCAACAAGGGTTTCGACCTCATGCATGAGGGCAAGTCGATCCGCAGCGTCGTGGTTTACTAGTGAAGGAAGTTCGAATTCGCTTCATCGACCACGAGAAGTCGACGATCCATCGGATACAGAACTTCGGCGAGGATCTGTGGCGCAGTTTTCGGGAGAACAAGCACGTCGAAATCGACCTGGAGGAGATCGATCGCGCGAAAGACGAAATCGCCTATCTCGTGCATAGCAGGTTCTTGAGGAGGAGCTTGAGCGAGGTGCACCGACTGCTGAAGGTGCACTTCATGGAAGGTGAGGTGGTCATCGACACAGGGTCGGCATGACCAAAAAATGGGAGGAAACGGGAATGGCTGAAAAACTGCATCATTCGATCGACAATGGCTTGCCGAGGGAAAGCGCATCCTTCTCCGGCGGCACGCTGGTTTGCCTATGCACCAGCAATCCGGTGAAGGTGAAGGTCAAGGGCCAGATCGCCCACAATCATGCCTGCGGCTGCACCAAGTGCTGGAAGCCGGAAGGCGCCATCTTCTCGGTGGTGGCCGTTGCCGGCACCGGCGACGTCACCGTCACCGAAAACGGCGACAAGCTCAAGGTGGTCGACCCCTCGGCGCTGATCCAGCGCCATGCCTGCACAAGCTGCGGCGTCCACATGTACGGCCCGGTCGAGCGCGACCATCCCTTCAAGGGCCTGTCCTTCATCCATCCCGAACGTTTCGAGGAGGATGGCTGGTCGCCGCCGGGCTTCGCCGCTTTCGTGTCGTCGATCATCGAATCCGGCGTCGATCCGAGCCGCATGGACGGCATCCGCGGCCAGCTGAAGTCGATCGGACTCGAGCCCTATGACTGCCTCAGCCCCGGCCTGATGGACTATATCGCCACTTGGACAGCCAAGAAGTCGGGAGCCTTGGCGGCCTGACAAATCTCGCGATTTCTGCCATGGGGCTGGCTGACACGCCGGCCCCATATTCGTTTGGAAGTAACGATGCCCGAGCCCATCATCTATGTCGATGCCGATGCCTGCCCGGTGAAAGCCGAGGTCGAGAAGGTCGCGGAGCGCCACGGCGTCGTCGTCACCTATGTCTCCAATGGCGGCCTGCGGCCGTCGCGCGATCCGATGATCCGCAACGTCGTCGTCTCCAAAGGCGCGGATGCGGCCGACGACTGGATCGCCGAGAACGCCAGGGCAAACGATGTCGTGATAACGGCCGACATCCCGCTTGCCGCGCGCACGGTGGCGCTCGGCGCGCATGTGCTCGGCCCTACCGGCCGCCCCTTCACCCCGGAAACCATCGGCATGGCGGTGGCGATGCGCGATCTCAAGCAGCATCTGCGCGAGACCGGCGAAAGCCGGGGCTTCAATGCCTCCTTCACACCGAAGGACCGTTCGCAGTTTCTGGGCGAGCTCGACCGCATCTTGCGGCGCGCGCTCAAATCCGTCACACCGGACTGATCCAACGTCTTCAAGGGCCTCGGGCCATGGGTGACGATCTCAAGACGCCGATGCATCGGCACATGCAGTTCGCCCTCGCCGCGGCCATCGGTATCGTGGCACTGCTGCTTGCCTTGTTGCTGCGCTGGCCGCTCCCCTACTCGATCGGCGCCAATGTGTTCTTTGCAAGCTATATCGCCCTGGTGCTGACCCTGATGCCGAGCCTTACCGGCCGCTATCTCCGCAAGAATGCGCGCGCGACCGACCTGCCCGTGCTGCTGATCTTTGCCGTCACCCTCTTTGTCGTCGGCGCGGCCATCGTCTCGCTGTTCCTGCTGATCAACCGCAAGGATGCCGCGCATCCGCTGCAGCTCGCCTTCGCCATATTGTCGATCCCGCTCGGCTGGTTCACAATCCACGCTATGGCGTCGCTGCACTACGCGCACGTCTATTGGAAGGATGGCGACGGGATCGACGAGAAAACCCACAAGAAGATGCCGGTCGGCGGCCTCGATTTTCCGGGCGGCAAAAGGCCGGAAGGCTGGGATTTCCTCTATTTCGCGACGGTCATCGGCATGACGGCGCAGACGGCGGACACGGCCGCCACCACCTCGCAAATGCGGCAGGTCGTGCTTGTTCATTCGATCCTGACCTTTTTCTTCAACACGGTGATCGTCGCGGCGGCAGTCAATCTCGCGGTCAGCCTGGGCTCTCCGTAATAAATCCGTGATCGCATGAAACATTGCCTTGTGCGGCGACGTATTGAGGGGGAGACAATGACCTGAGAAGCCGCTTGCTTGAGGCGGCCGGAGGCAAGATGGACACTGTTGCCAACAACCATTCCGCCGTCGAGGCGGACGGCAAGGACACGACCCTCATCTACCGGCAATCGCGCTGGACGCGGTTGACCCACTGGATCTGGGCTTTCTCGCTGTTCTTCATGCTGCTTTCCGGCCTGCAGATCTTCAACGCGCGGCCGCAGCTCTATGTCGGCAAGCAGTCCGGCTTCGAGTTCAACAACACGATCCTCCAGATCGGCGCCGAAAACACCGCCAACGGCCCGCGCGGCTTCACTGAAATCTTCGGCCATCGCATCGACACAACCGGCGTGCTCGGCTGGTCGGGTCCCCCGGGACAAGAGACGCCCCGCGCCTTCCCTTCCTGGGCCACGATCCCGTCCTATTACGACCTCGGCACTGCCCGTGTCGTGCATTTCTTCTTCGCCTGGATCCTGACCACCACCCTGCTCATCTGGCTGATCGCCAGCCTGGTCAACGGCCATATCCATCGCGATCTTGCCCCTCGCGTGTCAGACCTGCGCAAGCTGCCGCGCGACATCGTCGATCATGCGAAGCTGAAGTTCCACCACACGCGCGAATACAACACGCTGCAGAAAATGGCCTATGGCGGCGTGCTCTTCGTGCTTTTGCCGCTGATGATCGTCACAGGCCTCGCAATGTCGCCGAGCATGAATTCAGTGCTGCCCTGGCTCAACGAAATCCTCGGCGGCAGGCAGACGGCGCGCACCATCCACTTCACCGCCATGGTGCTGCTCGTGCTTTTCTTCATCGTCCACATCCTGATGATCCTCGCCGCCGGCCCGATCAACGAGCTGCGTTCGATCATCACCGGCTGGTACCGCACCGACCCGCCTGCGAAGCACGTTGAGCCGACCGAGAGGAGCGCCTGACATGGCAAAATTCCAGATCAGCCGCCGCAAATTCCTCACCTCCGCCAGCCTCGGCCTGTCCGGCATCGCGCTGTCGGGTTGTGACGTATTCGACAGCGGTCTCGGCATCGGCGGCGGACTGCGCAGCTTCCTCGAAAATGCCAATGGCCTGACCTGGCGCGCGCAGCGCCTGCTTGCCGGCCGGGACGCGCTGGCGCCGGAATTCACCGAGGCCGATATCCGCCAGCCGCAACGGCCGAACGGCGTCACGGCGCCAGACGACGACACCTACAAGGGCCTGCTCGCCAACAATTTCGCCGACTGGCGGCTGGAGGTTGCCGGCCTCGTCGAAAAACCGCTGTCGTTGACCCGCGAGCAGCTTCAGAACATGCCGAGCCGCACGCAGATCACCCGCCACGACTGTGTCGAAGGCTGGAGTTGCATCGCCAAATGGACCGGCACGCCGCTGTCGCTGGTGCTGGATCAGGCCGTGGTCAAGCCGCAGGCCCGCTATGTCATGTTCCACTGCCTCGACACGATCGAGCAAAGCCTGTCCGGCGACATCAAATATTACGGCACCATCGACCTGATCGACGCCCGCCACCCGCAGACGATTCTTGCCTACGGCCTGAACGGCAAGCCCCTGCCGGTCGAGAACGGCGCGCCGCTGCGCGTGCGGGTCGAGCGCCAGCTCGGCTACAAGATGCCGAAATACATCTACAAGATCGAGCTGGTCGACAGTTTTGCCAATGTCGGCGGCGGCCGCGGCGGCTACTGGGAGGACAATGGCTACGACTGGTATGGCGGGATTTGACGGCCCTCGCCTGCAGGCCGAGCACGATCTAGCGGCCGCCGAGCTTGGTGTCATCGAGGAGCGTCTCGACAACGACAACCGGCGGCTGACCGGTCGTGGCGACGACCGTGCTCTCGTCTTTGCGCTGCGCGATAAGCAAGGCCGCGCCGTCGGGGCGGCCGCCGGCTATTCCTGGGCGGGCATTGCCGAGCTCACGCTGATGTGGGTCGACGAAGCCTATCGAGGCCTTGGCCACGGCAGGAAGCTGCTCGATGCCTTCGTCGCGGAAGCCGCCGCGCGCGGCTCGCTGCGGATATGGGTTTCGACCCACGACTTCCAGGCGCCTGGCCTGTACGAAAAGGCCGGCTTCGAGCGCATGGCCGAATTGACCGGCTGGCCCGAAGGCCATTCCAACATCATTCTTTGCAAGACGATTGCTGGAAACGCCTAAGCCACTTTCTCAAGCAGCGGTTTCAGCGTCGGATGGATTTCCGGCGCCGCGTGCTTGATCAGCGTCAGCAGCGCGCGCTCGTTGTCGCGCAGCGGCCGCTGGCCGCCGCCGACACGCTCGGCAAGCCATTCGGCCTCGCTGGCGTCGATCGTCTCGGCGCGGCGAGCAAGCGCTTCAGCGGCCCGGTTCCTGGCTTCCCATTCGGCCTCGATATCGCCGGGCGAATGATAGGCTTCGAGGATCGCCGCGAAACCACCCGAGACCATCCGGCTGAAGAAGCCGCCAAGCGTCGGCGCTGCCTCGTCGAGGAAGTTCTCGTGGCGCAGCGCCACTTCCCGCGTCGGCGGCTCGTAGCCGGTCGAGCACATGACGTGGTTGGCGATCGCCTTGACGAAGAGGTCGCTCCAGGACGGATCGTTGTCGGCTGCCGCGGTCCGGTCGTTGATCCTGAACAGGACCTCCGCCTCGGCCTTGCTGATGGCGATGTTGCCGTCGCCGCCATAGGCATAGAGGATGCGCCGCAGCAGATCGACCTCGGCCTTGGCGATATGGCCGGGAACCAGGCCGCCGCCATGCATCAGCGGACCCTTGCCGTCGATTACCGCATGCGCGACCTGTTCCAGCGCATAGGCCGAGAGCTCGCTGGGGGAGGACCTCGCTTCCTCCAGCACATGCACTAGCAGTTCAAGCTCGGTGCGGCCGTCGACTATGCCGTCGCGCGAGACGGTTCGGACCAGCCAGTCGGCATTCTGCTCGGAGATATAGCCCTCCGGCTTTTCTTGGTGGACGATGTAATCGGTCACCGCCTCGACGAAGAACGGCGCCCATTCGCCGCATTTGTCGCGCGCCGTCTGGTCGAGCGCGAACAGCGCCTCCGCCTCGCCGCGACTTACCACACCGTCGGCGAAGACCTCGCGCCGCAGCATCGTCACGTCTTCGGCCGTGATCTTGTTCTTCGAGGTCAGCCCCGCCACCGGAGCGCTCATGATCAATTCGCCCATTTGCCGTCCCTGCCCGTCGCCCGTTGCCGGCGAACTGAGTGCGTTACCCCGCCAAGCTTTATCAGCATTGTCTTGAGAACCGGCAAACGGCGTGGTTAGCGAAGCCTTGTCGGCCAATCCATGTCGCTGAAAAGCAGGGCGCGCTTAAAATGTCGCTGGGAGGTGACAAGGTGTCGCCGACGGGCTATGGATGACACGTCGAGGACTCAGGCGACTGAGTCCTACCTGTTTGCGGGAGAGAGCAGCGCAAGCTGTCGCCGAAGGGGAAATCGCCCGAAATCTCTCAGGCAAAAGAACCGTGGACGGGAAAGACAACTCTGGAAAGTCGGGAATCTTCCCGCGCCGAAGGTGTAAGCGCTGCCGACAGAGTTACGGGGCGCGAGTCTCTCAGGCTTCAGACAGAGGGGCACGACTAGGCCGCCAATGGCGGTCGATCGCCGTGCGACTCTGGAGAAGACATGACAGGCCAAGACACCAAACACCTCCCCCTTGAGGATTTGCATCAGGCCGCGGGCGCGCGTTTCGGCGCCTTCGCCGGCTGGTCGATGCCGCTCACCTATCCGCCCGGCGTGATGAAGGAGCATCTTCACACACGCGAGCATGCCGGCCTGTTCGACATCTCGCATATGAAGCTGTTCGAGGTCTCCGGTCCGGGAGCCACTGCCTTGTTGAACCGCGCCTGTCCGCTCGATGCCGGCGCGCTGGAAATCTCGCAGTCCAAATACACCTTCTTCCTCAACGAGGCTGCCGGCATCATTGACGACCTGATCGTGACGCGCCTGGGCGATAACCGGTTCATGGTGGTGGCCAATGCCGGCAACGCGGTGGAGGACGAGAAGCATCTGCGCGCGCTTGCTGCCGGTTTCGATGCCAGGGTCGATCCGCTCGACCGCGTCTTCCTGGCGATACAGGGGCCGGACGCCTGGGCAGCTTTGGCGCGGGCCGGCATCGAGACCGGCTCGCTGCTTTTCATGCATGGGGTCGAGCCCCGGCAAAACTGGTTCATGAGCCGCTCCGGCTACACCGGCGAGGACGGGTTCGAGATCGGCCTGCCGGAAGCGGACGCACGGGATCTGGTCGCCAGGCTGCTGGGGGACGAGCGCGTGCAGTGGATCGGCCTTGCTGCCCGCGACAGCCTGCGGCTCGAGGCCGGGCTCTGCCTGCACGGCCAGGACCTGACGCCCGAGATAGACCCGGCAAGCGCGGGATTGATGTGGGCAATTCCCAAGGAAGTTCGCGCTTCCGGTGATTTCATCGGCGCCGACGCGCTGCGCTCGATCCTCGAGCGCGGGCCGTCGCAAAAGCGCGTCGGCCTGAAGCCCGATGGACGCCAGCCGGTGCGCGCGGGCGCGGCGTTGATCGATGCCGACGGCCATCCGGCCGGTCATGTCGCTTCGGGCGGCTTCGGCCCCTCGGCGGGCCACCCGGTCGCTATGGGCTATGTCAACACCGCGCTGGTCAAGGCCGGCATGAAACTCTTCGCCGATGTCCGCGGGGCGAAAATTCCGGTGGATGTCACGCCCCTGCCCTTCACCCCACATCGCTACCGCAAAGGATGATTTCCAGATGGCAAAGACCTATTTCACCGAAGACCATGAGTGGCTGCGCGTTGACGGCGGCGTCGCTACGGTCGGCATCACCGACTATGCGCAGGAACAGCTCGGCGATCTCGTTTTCGTCGAGCTGCCGGAAATCGGCCGCAAGCTCGCCAAGGGCGATACCGCCGTCGTGGTCGAATCCGTCAAGGCGGCCTCGGACGTCTACGCGCCGGTCGACGGCGAGATCACCGAAGCCAACGCCTCCCTGTCGGCCGACCCCTCGCTGGTCAATTCGGCCGCGACCGGCGACGGCTGGCTCTGGAAGATGAGGCTGGCCAACGAAAGCCAGCTCGACAGCCTCATGGATGAAGCCGCCTACAAAGCCCATATCGGCTGATATCAGGATCCTGGAAATGACCGCAGCAGCTATTCCCTTCTCGGCCCGCCACATCGGCCCAGGCGTCAACGACGTCAGGGCGATGCTCGCCGTCATCGGCGTTCCATCCGTCGAAACGTTGATCAGCCAGGCCGTGCCGAGATCGATCCGCCTCGACCTGCCGCTCAACCTGCCCGCTCCGGCGAGCGAAGCCGAAGCGCTGGCCGAATTGTCGGCGATCATGGCGAAGAACACGGTGCTGAAGAGCTTCATCGGCGCCGGCTATCACGGCGTCTTCGTGCCGCCGGTCATCCAGCGCAACCTATTCGAGAACCCGGCCTGGTACACGGCCTACACCCCATACCAGGCCGAGATCAGCCAGGGCCGGCTGGAGATGCTGTTCAACTTCCAGACCCTGGTCGCCGAGCTCACCGGCCTGCCGGTGGCGTCGGCCTCGCTGCTCGATGAAGCGACCGCCGTCGCCGAAGCCGTCGGCATTGCCCTGCGCCACCACCGCGACAAGCGCACCAAGGTGGCGCTTGCCGGCACGCCGCATCCGCAGACGCTGGACGTCGTGCGCACCCGGGCCGAGCCGCTCGGCATCGAGGTCGATGGCGAGACGATCGACGACAACACCGCCGCCCTGCTCGTCTCCTGGCCGGACACGTTCGGCGTCTATGGCGACCACAAGGCGGCGGTCGAGAAGGCCCGCGCCGCCGGCGCGCTGGTCGTCTTCATCGCCGATCCGCTGGCGCTGACCCTGACGGATGCGCCGGCGAAGCTCGGCGCCGACATCGCCGTCGGTCCGATGCAGCGCTTCGGCGTGCCGATGGGCTTCGGTGGTCCGCACGCCGCCTATTGCGCCGTTTCCGACAGGCTGACCCGGCTGATGCCCGGCCGCCTTGTCGGCCAGTCGACCGACACCAAGGGCCGCCCCGGTTACCGGCTGGCGCTGCAGACGCGCGAGCAGCACATCCGCCGCGACAAGGCCACCTCCAACATCTGCACCGCGCAGGCGCTGCTGGCCAACATGGCGACGGCCTATGCGATCTGGCACGGCCCTGCCGGCCTGCAGGCGATTGCCGGGCAGGTCCATAGCCTTGCCGACCGTCTTGCCGCGGGTCTCAGGGCAGCAGGCGTTTCCGTGCTCGGTACAAGCCGCTTCGACACCGTGACCGCGGAGGTGAAGGGCAAAGCCGCCTCGATCGCAGAAGCCGCCGAGAAGACCGGCAGGCTGCTGCGCGTCATCGATGCCGACCATGTCAGCATCGCCTTCGACGAGACCTCCACGGAAGCCGATCTCGAGGCGATCGCTGCCCTGTTTGGCGCCAAGCCCGGCGCGGCTGAAGGCAGCTCCATGCCGGGCAAGCCGCGCGGCAAGGAGTTCCTCACCCAGCCGGTCTTCCACGACAATCATTCCGAAACCGAGATGATGCGCTTCCTGCGCCGTCTGGCCGACAAGGACCTGGCGCTCGACCGCACCATGATCCCGCTCGGCTCCTGCACCATGAAGCTCAACGCCGCCGCCGAGATGATGCCGGTGAGTTGGCCGAGCGTCGCCAATCTGCATCCCTTCGCGCCGGCCGGCCATTCGGCGGGCTATCACAAAATGGCCGCCGACCTGGAGGCATGGCTGTCGGAAATCACCGGCTTCGACGCCGTCAGCCTGCAGCCCAATGCCGGCAGCCAAGGCGAATATGCCGGCCTGCTCGCCATTCGCGCCTATCACCGCGCGCGCGGCGAAGGCCACCGCACCATCTGCCTGATCCCGTCTTCCGCGCATGGCACCAATCCGGCAAGCGCCGCGATGGCCGGCATGAGCGTCGTCGTCGTGCGTTGCCTGGACGACGGCAATATCGACATGGACGATCTGCGCGCCAAGGCCAATGAGCATTCCAAGAACCTCGCGGCGCTGATGTTCACCTACCCTTCGACGCATGGCGTCTACGAGGAAGGCGCGCGTCATCTGTGTGCGCTGATCCACGAGCATGGCGGCCAGGTCTATTTCGACGGCGCCAACCTCAATGCCCTGGTCGGCCTCGCCCGTCCCGGCGACATCGGCGCCGACGTCTGCCACATGAACCTGCACAAGACCTTCTGCATCCCGCATGGCGGCGGCGGCCCGGGCGTCGGTCCGATCGGCGTCAGGGCGCATCTGAAACCCTATTTGCCGGGCCATGTCACCGAAGGCTCGGCGCATGCCGTGGCGGCGGCGCCCTTCGGCAGCGCCTCCATCCTGCCGATCACTTGGATGTATATCCGCATGATGGGCGGCACCGGCCTGAAGCAAGCGACGGAGACGGCGATCGTTTCGGCCAACTATGTGGCGACACGGCTCGCGCCACACTACCCGCTGCTTTACAAAGGCAGAAGCGACCGCATCGCCCATGAGTGCATCCTCGACACGCGCGTTCTCAAGGAGAGCGCCGGCATCAGCGTCGACGACATCGCCAAGCGCCTGATCGACTACGGCTTCCATGCGCCGACGATGTCGTTCCCGGTTGCCGGCACTCTGATGGTCGAGCCGACCGAGTCCGAGCCTAAGCGTGAGCTCGACCGGTTTTGCGAGGCGATGATCGCCATCGCCGCCGAGGCGGCGAAAGTGGCGAAGGGCGAGTGGCCGTCCAACGACAACCCGCTGGTCAACGCCCCGCACACCGCGGCGGAAGCGCTTGCCGGCGAGTGGAAGCATCCCTATTCGCGGCTGGAGGCGGCCTATCCGGCGGGCGACGCCGATCTGGCCGCGAAATACTGGCCGCCGGTCTCGCGCATCGACAACGTCGCCGGCGACCGCAACTTGGTCTGCTCCTGTCCGCCGCTGTCGGAATATCTCGGCGCGGCCGAGTAGCGTCTGCTCAGGCAGACTTCAGGGCCGGCCCGGCATCGGGCTGGACCGCTCCGTCCTGAACGACGACACGGTTGCGCCCGGCACGCTTGGCCGCATAAAGCGCGGCGTCGGCCTGCGCCAGCACCTCATGGAGCGGACGGCCCGCGATCGACCCGAAACCCATGCCGCCGCTGACACTGCTGCGCAGCGGCCCGCGATGGGTCGCGACGACCTCGGTGCCGAAAGCGACGCCGATCCGGCTTGCAATGTCATGCGCTTTTTCCGGTGTCACGCGCGACATGACGAGCGCGAATTCCTCGCCGCCCAGCCGGAACGCGTCGATCCCTGTCCTGCCATATTTCCTGATCACCGCCGCGAAGCGGCAAAGAACCTGGTCGCCAACGGGATGACCGAAGACGTCGTTGGTCATCTTGAAATGGTCGAGATCGAACATGGCGATCGCCATGAACGGACCGAAGCTGCGCTCGCCGTAAAGCTCGGTGAGCGCCCTGCGGTTCATCAGGCCGGTCAGCGGATCGGTCATGGTTTCGGCCTTGAGCTCGATCTGCGCCTGCAGATGGTGCAGTGAAAGCGTCAATGCGCCGAGGCCGGTCATGCAGGCGACCGCGACGACGGAGTTCAATCGCTCCGCCCAATTGTCGGGCGCAGCGCCGAGAACCCATTGCTCTTGCGTCAGCAACGCCAGGCCGCACAGCACGAAGGACAAGCCGCAGGCGCCGCTGAGGAACGAAACGACGAGCAATATCCGGCGGTCGTGATCCCCCTTCATCCAGAACATCGCCCCGATCGCCGCAAGCAACGCCGTCACGGCCGCATAGGTGATCTGAAAGCCGATGCCGTCGAAACCGAGAAAGGTGAAGATCGCGCAGGCAGCCATCGCGGCCAGCGTCGGCACGATGGCGCGGCGGTAGTCGCGAAAGCCGAGATACTGCATCGCCGACAGGCAGAGGACCAGGAAACCCAGGGTCAGCAGCGCGAGCACGACCTGGCACAGCCAGGGATCGGCATTCTTGGTATAGCGCCAGAACGCGACGACATGGGCGACGAGCACGAGGATGCCGCAGGCGACCGTGAGCACGAAGCGCGCCCTCGGTGTGGCGAGCCAGATCGCAAACATAGTGATGCTGAGGCATGTACCCGACAGCGCCGCCGCGAGCAGGAGCGAACTGAAATCCAACATCCTGAAGAACTGCCTCTAGCGGGTGCCCGTCGCTCCTCAATGTAGACTGGCGGCGCCCGGCGCAAACCGTTTTCGGCGGACACCCAACGCTACCTCGACACAGGGTTTACAAAGCGTCGACATGTGAGGCGAAATCCCATGACGGCACACGGAATACGCGAAGCGGGAGCAGGATCAGCCCTTGTCGAGCAGCGCCAGATTGGCATCGACCACTGTCTGATCGGCCATGCCGGCCTTGGCCTCGAGCAGCAGCGCGCGCGCTTTTTTCTTGTTGCCGCGCAGAAGCTGCGAATAGCCCATATTGTTGACGATCTGCGGCTTGCGCCCGGCGACCTTCAACAGCTGCATATAGGCGCGATCGGCGAAGTCGAAGCGGCCAAGCTCGTCATAGGATGCGGCAAGCCCCATCCAGGCCTCGGCATTGTCGGACTTGAGCTCGACCGCCTTGCGGAAATGCTGTTCGGCAAGGCCGAAATTCGCCTCGCGGAACTGCGCCTTGCCTTCAACGAGGTCGTTGGCGCTTACGTCCTTGGCTACCGGCTGGATCGCCGTGGTCTTGGTCGTGTCGACATCGTTGTTCGTCGTGCAGCCGGTAATCATCAAGACGGCCGCCAATGCCGCCGCTGCCCTGGGAAGTCTCTGACGCATGCCCCTGCCCCATCGCCCGATTTGCCGGGTCGTTCTTCAGGAAAAACGATACAGGACAGCGATTAAGCTTCGGTGCCGAAATGCAGATAAAATTCGGTTGCGCGCCAAGGAGGCGTTAACCACGGCTATGTCCTGGATTCAGGTCAGGCCGAGTCGAAAATGGCGGATTCCGAGAACCGGGGCGGAGCGCAGGAAGCTGCCGTTTGCAAACCGGCCTCAGCTGAATACTCAATGCGCGGTCAGCTTCACGATGATCGGAATGATAGCGATCATCAGCACCACCGGCAGGATACAGACCGTCACCGGGACCGACATCTTGGCCGGCA
Organism: Mesorhizobium sp. CA6; assembly: GCF_020165035.1. Taxonomy (NCBI): domain Bacteria; kingdom Pseudomonadati; phylum Pseudomonadota; class Alphaproteobacteria; order Hyphomicrobiales; family Phyllobacteriaceae; genus Mesorhizobium; species Mesorhizobium sp. CA6. The sequence goes on from NZ_JAIUHI010000008.1 coordinate 193,557, forward strand.
GGGCATGCGCCTTCTCCTCGGCCAGCGACATGCGCTTGTGCCGCATTTCGTCGGAAAAGACACGCAGCGAGCCCGACAGGCTGGTGCCGAGTTCCTTGGATTGCTGCAGCAGCGTCGCGAAGGAGCGAACCTCGTCGAGGCTGAGGCGGTCGGCAAGCGCCTTCAGCGCGTCGTCGAGGCTGCGCCCGGCCCGCAACTCCAGCGACACCAGGATCAGGTTCTGGCTGAGCGACGGATAGGTCCTGGCAAGCTCCCTGGAGACCCGCTCGATGCCGGCCTCCATGCTCATGCCGGCATCGGAGCAGACGATCATCAAATCCATGAAATCGGGAAAGCCGTTGCGGTATTCGCGCATCTTTTCCCGAATTTTCTGCATCAGCACCAGGCCAGGCAGGAAATAGCCGCCGGCAGCCGACAGGATAATGAAGGTCCAGCGGCTGGTCATGGTCGACTCGGCGCTTGCCGCCCAGTGATTGACCAGGAATGCGCCGAGCGCCGCGCCGACCAGCGCGGCGAAACGGATGAGGAAGAACGTGCCGACGGCGCGCGGTTCCATGTAGCCGGCCTGGATGAGCTTCAGGCGCAGCCGCGCGACATTTTCCGGATCGCTCTTGGCGTAGAACTCCTGTGCCCGTTTCACCGCCTTCTCGCGCACGGCATTGGTGCTCTTCTTGGGCGCGGGCTCCGCCTGCTCGGCCGGTTGCAATGTCTCCACCTTCAGCCGGCGCTTGACCTCGCCGCGATCGCCCTTAGCGAGCACCAGCGGCCAGGCGACGGCGCCGCCGCCCAGCACAAGGAGCAGCACGGCGAACGGCACCAGCGAGGTCGGCGCGAGCGAGGCGAGGAAGCGGATCACGTCTTCCATCTCAGAACCTGAAATTCGACATCTTGAACATGATGGCGTTGCCGAGCAGCAGCCAGATGATGGAGCCGCCCATCATGTACCAGGTCTTCGGCACGTCCCAGACATCCTGATAGAACTGCGGCATCAGCACCATGATGGCGGTGAACAGAAGCACTGGCACCGCGGTCAGGATGTAAGCCGACATGCGCCCTTCCGTCGAAATGGCGCGCACCTTGCGGCGCAGCTTGCCGCGGTCGCGGATCGTCGCCGACAGGCCATCGAGGATCTCGCGCAGATTGCCGCCCGAACTGCTCTGGATCGAGACCGCCGTGACGAACAGCGGCAAGTCCTCATGCCCCACCCGGTCGAAAAGATTGTTCAACGCCGAGACCAGGTCGGAGCCGTAGGTCACCTCGTCGGCCACGACGCCGAACTCGGTGCCGATCGGATCGGCCATCTCGCGCGACACCATGGCAATCGCCACCGGCACCGGATGGCCTGCCTTCAGCCCGCGCGTGATCAATTCAAGCGCCTCAGGCAGTTGCATCCCGAAACGCTTGTGCCGGCGCTTGCGCATCCAGCGCAATGCCATGACCGGCAACACCGGCAACAGCAAGAGAAGCAGGATAAGGCCGAACAGGAGCGGCAAGCCCTTCCAGATCGCCACGAGCGCCAGGGCGAGAGCGATCCCCGATGTGATCGTCAGGAATTTCGGCAGCGGCGTGCTTATGCCGGACTGCGTGCGCAGGGCGCGGAAGCGGTCGAGGGAAAAGATGGAGGTGCCGCCGTCGATCCCGCGTTCCTTGCGCAGTTGGATCAGCACCTGCTCCTGGCTGATCTTGTTCTCCGCGAGCTTCATGCGGCGGTTGATGGCCGTGCGCTTGTCGCTGCGCCCGGCATAGAGCAGATAAAGGCCTTCGGCGATCATGATGCCGGTGAGCGCCGCCGCGGCGTAGACGACGTAGACCGGGCTGAATCCCTCGAACACCGGCCTAGTCCTGCGGCCGGCCGGGTTCGAAATACTTGCCCGGGAATTCGATGCCCATGTTGCGCAGGTCCTCGAGGAAGCGCGGGCGGATGCCGGTCGCCTCGAAGTGGCCGAGGATCTTTCCATCCGCCTCCATGCCGGTGCGCACGAAGCGGAATATCTCCTGCATCTGGATGACGTCGCCTTCCATGCCGGTCACTTCGGCGACGCTGGTCACCTTGCGCTTGCCGTCGGAAAGGCGCGTCAGCTGGACGATGATGTCGATGGCGCTGGAAATCTGGCTGCGGATCGACTGCACGGTCATCGGCATGCCGGTCATCCCGAGCATCTGTTCCAGACGCGAGATGGCATCGCGCGGCGTGTTGGCATGGATGGTGGCCATCGACCCTTCATGGCCGGTGTTCATCGCCTGCAGCATGTCGAAGGCTTCCTCGCCGCGACATTCGCCGAGGATGACGCGGTCGGGGCGCATGCGCAGCGCGTTCTTGACCAGGTCGCGCTGCTTCAATTCGCCCTGGCCCTCGATGTTGGCCGGACGCGTCTCCATGCGCGCGACATGCGGCTGCTGCAATTGCAGCTCGGCCGCGTCCTCGATGGTGATCAGGCGCTCGTCTTCCGGAATGAAGGCCGACAAAGCGTTGAGCATCGTCGTCTTGCCCGTGCCGGTGCCGCCGGAGATGATCGTGGTCTTGCGGGCATGCACCGCCGCCGCCAGCACCTCGGCCATGTTCTGGGTAATGGCGCCGAATTCGACGAGCTTGTGCAGGCCGAGCTTGTTCTTGGAGAACTTGCGGATCGACACCAGCGGGCCGTCGACGCCGACGGGGCGGATCGCCGCGTTGAAGCGCGAGCCGTCGAGCATCCGGGCGTCGACCATCGGCTGCGATTCATCGACGCGGCGGCCGACTGCGGCGACGATTTTATTAATGATTCTAAGCAGATGCGCCTCATCCTTGAACGGGATGTGGACCTGCTGCAGCTTGCCGCGTTTTTCGACGAAGCAGTTCTGGTGGCCATTGATCAGGATATCGTTGATCTCGGGGTCCTTGAGCAGCGGCTCCAGCGGGCCGAGGCCGACCATCTCGTCGACGATGTCGTCGACCAAGGCGTCGAGCTCGGCATTGTTGATTGCCATCCGCTCCTGGCGCGTCTTTTCCGAGACGAAATCATGCACCTGCCGGCGCATTTCATCCCGGGGCAGCCGCTCCAGCGCCACGAGGTTGATCTCCTCGAGCAGCATGCGATGGATGCGCACGCGTGCGTCCAGCACCTTGTTGGCGCTCTTTGCGGGGGCTGCCTCAGGCCTGGGCGGCGCCGGTTTGCGGGTCGTCGGGATGATCACTGCATTGTGCGTGACCGGCGCGGGTTCGGGCGCCCGCTGCGGGCGGACGTCGCGGCTCTGCAGGTTGGAGAAGCGGCTGGTCATCCTGCCTTCCTCTTCAGCAAGCCTTTGCCCAGGCCGAACAGCGACCTCGACTTGGCGATCGTCTGGACGGCCTCCTCGGGCAGGATGATCTTCTTCAGGTCGTTGACGACATTGGCGTTGGGGTCGATGGCGTGCAGCGGTACGCCGCGGTCGACCGCCTCGCGCACCAGCCGGTAATTGTTGGAGATGCCGCCGACGAAATGCTCGCCGAGTATCTCCTGAACGTCGGCCTGCTTGATGCCGTTGTCGAACATCTTCTGCTCGAAGCGGTTGACGATGACGTTGGGCTTCACTTCCTTGCCGGCGGTCTCATACACGGCCTGGATGAGACGCTGCGTATGGCGCAGGCAGGGCACCGTCATCTCGGCGACGATATAGAGCTTGTTGGAACCCAGCAGCACCGTCTCGGTCCAGGGGAACCAGGTGCGCGGCATGTCGATGACGACATTGTCGAAATAGGCCGCCACGAGGTCGAGCATGCGCACCACGACATCGGTCTTGAACGAGCGCATGTCCGAGGGTCGCGTCGGCGCGGCAAGCACGCACAGCCCGCTCGCATGCTTGGACAGCATCACGTCGAGCAGTTGCCGGTCGAGGCGCTCCGGCTGGTTCTCGATTTCGGTGATGTCGAAGCGCGGTTCGAGGTCGAGATATTCGGCGCAGGCGCCCTGCTGGAAATTGAGGTCGACGACGCAGGTCGAGGCGCCCCGCATCACCGAATGATGCAGCTGGAAGGCCGTCTGCAAGGCGAGCGTGGTGGTGCCGACACCGCCGGCTGCCGGCATGAACGTGTAGATGTGCGATTCGGTGTTCTCTTCCCGCCCCGGTCCTTGCAGCGCACGGATGACGGAACGCACGAGGTCGGCCGTGGTGATCGGCTTGACCAGGAAATCGGCGACCTTGAGCTGCACCAGGATGCGTACCGCCGCCGCGTTGAATTCCTGGGTGACGACGACCACCGGAACGCTGCCTTCCAGCCGCCGCATGACGCGCTGCAGCGACTCGATTTCCTCGAGCTTGGCTGCATCCATGTCGACGATGACCGTGCCGAAGTCCGCCTCGAGGATCTCGCCGCGCAGTTCGTTGACGCTCTTTTCCAGCGTCAAGAGCTCAATGACCTCGGAGGCCGCGAAAGCCGTCCGCGTGTCCTGCAAGAACGTCCTGTCCGTCGAAACGAGCAGGATCTTCTTGGTCTTGCTACCAGATGCCATCCTCGCCAGCCCATCAATTCGATGTTGTTGATGATGTCGTCGGTGACGACACGGAGCCGGCCTTCGCACCGACGGCAGCGCTCTCGGAGCCCGGACGCTGGGCTGGCACCAGGAGCCTTGTGTTCTGGACGCCGTACTTCCAGGGATCGACCATCTGCATGGCGGTGTTGGACGCCTGCGCGTTGCCGGCCGCCAAGGTCACCCCTTCGGCGCGTACATAGTCGTCGCTGGTGCAACCGCCGGCGAAACCGGCGAGCAGCAGAGCGATGCAAACGGGGATGCGCATGGCCTTAATCCTTTGGCAGATCGAGGAAGTGGCCGGACGTGGCGGCAGCCACCGGGCGGGCGGCGCTGCCGTCAGCCAGCGCCACCGGACGCTTTGACGCCGAGGCGTTCACTTCCTCGGTGTTGTTCAGGAAATAGTCGGCGGGACTTGCCGGCTGGGTGCCGTCGGTCGGCTCGACCATCTTCTTCGAGGGATCGACCGGCTTGACCAAGTAGGGCGTGACGATGATCACCAGATCGGTTTCGCGCCGCTGATAGGACTTCGAGGAAAACAGCGGGCCGAGCACCGGCAGCTTGCCGATCCCCGGCACCCGCGATGTCGTGATGTCGTTCTGCGACTGCAGGAGGCCGGCGATCATGAAACTCTGGCCGTTCTTGAGGTCGACCGATGTCCTGGCGCGGCGCACGATGAAGGCCGGAATGGAAATGCCGCTGCTGACCTGGATGGAAGCGGACGGGTCGATCGAGGACACTTCCGGCGCGATGTCGAGGCTGACCAGCCCGTCCTTCAGCACCGTCGGCGTGAAATCGAGGCCTACGCCGTACTTCTTGTAGGTGACGCTGATCTTGCCATTGTCTTCGGAAACCGGGATCGGGAATTCGCCGCCGGCAAGGAAGCTCGCCGTCTGGCCCGAACGCGCGATCAGGTTCGGCTCCGCCAGCCGTCGCGCCAGGCCGCGTTCCTCCAGCGCCTTGATGGCGATATCGATGGAAACGCCGTTCGACAGCAGGCTGCCGATGATCTCGCCTGTTCCCGCTGCTGTCAGGTTTCCTCCATCCGGATTCAGCACGACTTTGCGGTTGCCGATGCCATAGGCGAAATTGGCGGCGTATTTGGCGCCGAGGTCCTGGCCGGCCTGGCGGTTGATCTCGACGAATCGGACGTTGAGCTGAACCTGCTGCGAGGACGAGATGTTGACCGAGTTGATGACTTCCTCATTGCCGGAAAAGCGTGACGCAATCTTGCTGGCTTTGTCGGCGGCGACCGCATCGTCGGCTTCGCCCGACAGCACGACGCGCCCGTTTGCCGAGCCGACCTTGATCTTGGCGTCGGGCACGCTGGCGCGGATGGTGCTGGCCAACTGGTCGGTATCCAGCGTCACCTCGATGTCGATGGTGCCGACAAGCTGCTTGTTCTGGTCGAACAGGGCAATGCCGGTGGTACCCAGGTTGTTGCCCAGCACATAGAAGGATTTGTCGGTCAGCGGGTTGACGTTGGCGATCTCCGGATCGCCGATGACGATCTGGTAGAAGGCGGCGCTCGTCATGATCGTCTTCGGCTTGCCCTTGGCGACCTTGATCGAGGCGTTCTTGTTCGCCGAGACATAGACGACGTCATTGCCCGCCCTTGCCGGCGCGGCGACGGCAAGCACTGTCGCCGCCAGCGCAATCACGCCGAGAAGACGCCATCCCCCGGTCGTCCGAAATGTATCAAACCCGAACATCTTGCCCCGTCCCCGCCGGTCCCCACCGGCTATTGCTGCAGTTCCTGCGGCGGTTGCCGCGAAGGAACCTTGTATTCCTCGACCTTGTCGCCGCGCGTCACGATCACCGTCTTGAATTTCGGCTCGTCCTGGTCCTTCGTCACCGCATTGACGAGCGAGGCGGCGCTCGCCTGCGCATTTGCGGCAACCGAACCGCCGAAGGACGAGATGGTCGTCAGCCCGCTTTCGCTGGCGCTGGCGTCGGCGGCCGACCGCAGCGACAACGACAGCGTGCCGACGGTGCGGGCAAGCGCCACCTTCTGCGCCCCGTCGTTGGTCACCTCGATGGTCACCGAATTGGCGACTTGCGGCTCGGTCTTGCGTTCATCGGCGCCCTGTCCGACCGAGAGCACCTTGGCATCGGAGACAACGATCTCGGACGTGACGGTCGAGCCGGCAGCCCCTTGAGCATTCTTGGACACTTCCTGGATGTCCCCAGCATCGCGCGTCAGCACGACGTCGACGCGGTCTCCCGGCGTGATGAAGCCGCCGACGCCGGCGATCTCGTCGGTGCGGATGGTGACGGCCCGCATTCCCGCCGACAGCATGTTGGAAAGCGTGGCGCGGCCGTTCGGTCCCGACAGCTTGGTGAGCAGCACCGGTTCGTTGACCTCGATCGGCGACAGCACGACCCGGCTGCCGTCCGCAAGCAGCTTGTCGATTGTCGGGAAAGCGCCCTGCGGTAGTGAATCCTGCGGCCACGGAATCTCGGCGAGTTGCGGCCGTCCAAGCTCCATGCCGTAGCGCAGCGGCGCTTGCGCCACCACGATGGTCTTGAACTCGACCTTGGGCTGCTGCGGCGCCACGACGACCTTGACCTCGGCCTGAGCCTTCGCCTGGCTCTTGACCCAGAAATCCGCCGCAAAGATCGAGATCGCGCCGAAAACGGCGGCGATGCCGATCATGGTTATGGCCCTGCCCCTCACAATGGAACCCCTGACGCCCGTGGTCTTTTGTTGGTTGGGCCTCACGCTAGGCGTTAATGTTAAAGAATCAGGAATCCCGCGACCCGCCAACCGCCCTATTTCGGCCGGCTTGGTTATCGAATGGTTTTAGAATAAGAGACAGTTTGAATCCCTGAACGGAACAGGAACTCGTTCGCCCGCCAAAAGCGTGGCAGTATCCACGAATGATTCGCATTACCGGACGCTAGGCCTCGCATGGACGACAACAACGACCTCTTCGGCAAGATGGAAAAGCCGGCACAGCAAGTGCGCGCGCCCTCGCGGCCCGCCGATCCGCTGGTGCAGGCGGCGAAGCGTACGACCGCCACCCGCGACGGCAGCGAGGGCTACAGCGCCGCCGATATCGAGGTGCTGGAAGGGCTCGAGCCGGTGCGGCGCCGTCCTGGCATGTATATCGGCGGCACCGACGACAAGGCGATGCATCACCTGTTCGCCGAGGTCATCGACAATTCGATGGACGAAGCGGTGGCCGGCCACGCCACCTTCATCGACGTCGAGCTTTCCGCCGACGGGTTCCTGACCGTCACCGACAACGGCCGCGGCATCCCGGTCGATCCGCATCCGAAATTCAAGAAGCCGGCGCTCGAAGTCATCATGACCACGCTGCATTCGGGCGGCAAGTTCGACTCCAAGGTTTACGAGACCTCCGGCGGCTTGCACGGCGTCGGCGTCTCGGTCGTCAATGCGCTGTCCGACCACCTCGAGGTCGAGGTCGCGCGGGGTCGTCAGCTCTACCGGCAGCGTTTTTCGCGCGGCGTCCCGGTCAGTGGATTGGAGCATCTCGGCGAGGTCCACAACCGCCGCGGCACGAAGACCCGCTTCCATCCCGACGAGCAGATTTTCGGCAAGGGCGCCGCCTTCGAACCGGCGCGCCTTTACCGCATGACGCGCTCGAAGGCCTATCTGTTCGGCGGCGTCGAGATCCGCTGGACCTGCGATCCGTCGCTGATCAAGGACAAGGATCAGACGCCGGCAAAGGCCGAGTTCCATTTCCCCGGCGGCCTCAAGGACTATCTCAAGGCGACGCTGGGCGACGAATTCCAGGTCACGCGCGAGGTTTTCGCCGGGAAGAGCGACAAGCAGGGCGGCCACGGTTCGCTCGAATGGGCTGTGACCTGGTTCGGCGGCGACGGTTTCCTCAACTCCTATTGCAACACCATTCCGACCCCCGAAGGCGGCACGCATGAGGCCGGCTTCCGCAACGTGCTGACGCGCGGGCTGCGCGCCTACGCCGACCTCATCGGCAACAAGCGAGCTTCGATCATTACCACCGATGACGTGATGATCTCGGCCGCCGGCATGCTGTCGGTGTTCATCCGCGAGCCGGAATTCGTCGGCCAGACCAAGGACAGGCTGGCGACGATCGAGGCAATGCGCATCGTCGAAAACGCCCTTCGCGACCCGTTCGACCACTGGCTGGCGGACAATCCGCAGGAAGCCTCCAAGCTTCTGGAGTGGGTCATCGCGCGCGCCGACGAACGCGTGCGGCGCCGGCAGGAAAAGGAAGTCTCGCGCAAAAGCGCGGTGCGCAAGCTGCGCCTTCCGGGAAAGCTTGCCGACTGCACGCAGAACGCCGCCGCGGGCGCCGAGATCTTCATCGTCGAGGGCGACTCGGCCGGCGGCTCGGCCAAGCAGGCGCGCGACCGTGCCAGCCAGGCAGTGCTGCCGCTGCGCGGCAAGATCCTCAACGTCGCCTCCGCCGGCAACGACAAGCTTGCTGCCAACCAGCAGATTTCCGATCTCATCCAGGCGCTCGGCTGCGGCACGCGTTCGAAATATCGCGACGAGGATCTGCGCTACGACCGCGTAATCATCATGACTGACGCCGACGTCGACGGCGCGCACATCGCTTCGTTGCTGATCACCTTCTTCTATCAGGAGATGCCGAACCTGATCCGCGGCGGCCATCTCTACATGGCCGTGCCGCCGCTCTATTCGATCCGGCAAGGCGGCAAGGTCGGCTATGCCCGCGACGACGCGCACAAGGACGAACTGCTGCGCACCGAGTTCACCGGGCGCGGCAAGGTCGAGATCGGCCGCTTCAAGGGCCTGGGCGAGATGATGGCCTCACAGCTCAAGGAGACCACGATGGATCCGAGGAAGCGCACGCTTTTGAGGGTCGACGTGATCGACGCCGAGCAGGCCACCAAGGATGCCGTCGACGCGCTGATGGGCACCAAACCCGAGGCGCGCTTCCGCTTCATCCAGGAGCGCGCCGAATTCGCCGAGGCGGACGTGCTGGATATCTGATCGCCTACCGGTCCATAACAGTCTCCTGCACGGAGAACCGGTGTGACCTGGACGCGGTTTAAAGAGCTTGTCGAGACGCCCTTAAGCGGTCTGACGCAGCCGACCCGTTCGGACTGGGTTTTTGCCCTGCGCACGGTTTCGGCCGGACTGGTCGCGCTGCTTGCCGCCTACGCGCTGAAGCTCGATCATCCGCAATGGGCGATGATGACGGTGTTCATCGTCGCGCAGCCGGTCGCCGGCATGGTGCTGGCAAAGGGCTTCTACCGGCTGCTCGGCACGCTGGCCGGCGGTCTCGCTGCAGTCGGCATCACATCGCTGTTCGGCGCCGACCCGTGGCTGCTTGTCACCGTGCTGGCGCTCTGGATCGGCGTCTGCACCCTGGTCTCGTCGCTGTTGCGCAACCCCGAAGCCTATGGCGCCGCGCTTGCCGGCTACACGGCGATGATCATCAGCCTGCCGGCCCTCGGACAACCGCATATTGTCGTCGACCTTGCCGTCGCGCGTTGCGCGGAGATCGTGCTCGGCATCGTCTGCGCCGGCGTGACCAGCCGGTTGATCCTGCCAAAGCTCGCGGCCGACGCTATCATTTCCAGGTTGAAGCGCAGCATCCTCGACCTTGCCGAATATGCTGGCGGCGCCTTTTCCGGCGGCGACCCGGCGAGCCTCGCCGCGCTCCAGCGCAAGCTGATCGCCGATGCCCAGACGCTCGCCGAGATGCGCACCTATGCGCGGCTGGAAGCGCCGAGCTTCGCCACCCGCGCCCATCCGGTGCGGCGCACGATCGGTCAGCTTCTGTGGGCGCTTTCGGCGGCGCGCGCATTGCACAGCCACCGCAGGCCGAAGAACGCAGCGCTCATTCCCATGCGCAGCGAATTGAAAGCCTTCGTCGGTGAACTGGCGGCGACGCCCGGCGCGCTCGATGACACAGGGCCATGGGTGGCAAGGCTCGACGCGATCGCGAGCAAAGCCAGGGAGATGCCCGAACTGCCCAACGATACCGGCTCCAACGATAACGGCGAAGACAAGGTCGGCACCATCACCCGCCTGACCATCGCCGGCGATTTCGCCGAGGCGCTGAAGCAGGTGATGCGCGGTCTTGACGCGCTTCGTTCGCCTGTCTCCCGCAAATCGAGCGAGCGGGGCCAGCCGGCGCTGGTTGTCCACCGCGACTACCAGGCCGCATGGCGCAATGCCGTGCGCGCCGCGCTGGCGACGTTGCTCGTGGCGATCTTCTGGCTGACGACCAGATGGTCGGAAGCGGCCGGCACCGTCATCCTCGTCGCCGTCGTCTCCAGCCTGTTCGCATCGCGCCCGGATCCCGTGCAGTCCGCCTGGGGTTTTTTCACCGGCACGCTGATCGCGCTGCCTTTTGCCTTCCTTGTCGGCCAGGTCGCGCTTCCGGCGCTGCCGGGCTTCGGCTGGTTCACACTCTTCGTCGTGCCGATCTTGGTGCCCGCGGCGCTCGGCATGGCCAATCCGCGCCATGTCGGCGTCGCCACCGCCTTCGCCATCAACTTCCTCGCCTTCCTCAGCCCGCATCAGCAGATGATCTACGATCCCGGGCCGTTCTTCGCCGGCTCGGCCTCGATCCTGGTCGGCATTCTGATTGCCATCGGTGTCTTCATCGTCGTGCTGCCCGCCGATCCCTGGATCACCGTGGAGCGCATCTCGCAGGCGATGCGCGAGGACCTGGCCCGGCTTTGCCTGCATGAGCGCATTCCCCGCCGTTCGGCCTTCGAAAGCCTCGCCTATGACCGGATCAATCAGTTGATGCCGCAGGTCCAGCAGACGGGCCGCAAGGGCGATCCCATTCTCGGCGGCAGCATCGCGGCCGTCACCGTCGGACTGGAAGTGCTGCGGCTGCGCCACGCGCAACTGAACTCCGCCGTCCCGCACGAAACAGTCGAGTCCATCGGCAATTTCCTGCGCGGCCTGGCGCGCGAATTGCTGTTTCGGCAACTGGGCGAGCCGCAGACCGCGACCATCGCGGTGGCGAGGCAATACGCGGCCAGCATCGCCCAACGCAGCGATCGGCTCGAAATGCTGCAGATCGCCGCCTCGCTGCGCATCATTGCCGCGGCGATGGAAGATTACCCGGATTTCTTCGCGAGGGGTCGCGCTTAACCACCTCGGGACCTGTCTGGTTTGGGCCCTTTCCGGGCATAGGTCCTTGCTGGACTGGTCGACACCTTTTAGGTTGGACACATGGCGCTCAAGCGGATGGACAATGTCGGAATCGTCGTCGATGACCTCGACAGCACGGTTGATTTCTTTCGCGAGCTCGGCCTTGAACTCGAAGGGCGTGCCGCGATCGAAGGAGAGTGGGCCGGGCGTGTCACTGGGCTCGGCGACCAGCATGTTGAGATCGCCATGATGCGCACGCCGGACGGCCACAGCCGGCTCGAGCTGTCCCGCTTTCTCAGGCCGCCTGTCATTGCGGATCACCGCAATGCCCCGGTGAACGCATTGGGCTATCTCCGGATCATGTTCGCCGTGGACGACATCGACGACACGCTAGAGAGGCTCCGCAAGCGCGGCGCTGAGCTCGTCGGCGAAGTCGTCCGGTACAAGGACGCGTATCGCCTTTGCTACATCCGTGGACCTGAAGGCCTTCTCATCGGCCTCGCCCAGGAACTCAGCTGAGACGTGATATGTGTCCTTAGGCGGCGGCGATGGCCAGCGCGTGCCCACGCGCGTTTTCACGCAGGGCGTCGAGATGGATCGACTTCACCAGCCCTGCGAGATCGCCCTCGGCCGCTTGGCCGCCGAGCTCTTTCAGCATCAGCCAGCTCACTTCCTGAACGCCGGCGACACGCCGGCCATTGGCGACCTCGCGCCAGACTTTCAGCGCCCGCAGGATGATGCCATGCGTGGCCGGCGCAAGCCCGGCGCTGCGGAACAGCGCCTGCAGCGCAACGTCGTGCCCGCCGGCGAGAAGTGCCGTCACCCGTTGCTCGGATTGTCGGGCTAGAGCCACCAGGGTCGAGCCGAAGAAGTCCACCTTGCCATGTGCGATGGTGCGGATGATGAAACCGGCGGTGAGGTCGCCGCGCAGCCGCAGATGCTCGATCAGTGCGGCATGCTCCTCCATGCGCGTTCCCTCGATCAGCGTGACCGAGGCTTTCACGCAGGCATCGCGCATGACGCGATCAGCGCGCGCCGCCCCCATCATCGCCAGCACCAGCGGCGAACCTTTCAAGGTCTCGCCGAGCTTGACCAGCAACATGTGCCGGCAGTCGGCCGGCAGGCGCCGATCGGCAATCAGCGCCTCGCGCACGAGCGGCAGGTGGCCATGCCGCTCGGCCATGCGGCGGAAGCTGAGCGAAGCAATCTCGGCACCGCTGTTGCTAATCAGCACGGCGCAGGCTTCCGGTTCGCCGATCTCGGCGATTGCCGCCGCAAGCGACATCGACACCACCGGACGGTTGGCAATCAGCTTCTGCGTCGCCTTCTGGCCGCAGGCGACGCGCTCGACCAGGTCGGCATCGGTAAGCAGCGGCGAACGCGCGAGCACCAGCGCCGCCACTTCCGGCTGGTCGGCGGCCAGAGCGCTGATCACCTGCGGCGGCGCGTGATGGCTCATCGACAGCGCCTCGGCAAGCGCCAGGCGCACCTTGGACGAAGCGTCGTCCAGAAGCAGCGTCAGCGCCGCCTCGGCGGCACAGCGATCCTCGAACGGCAGATCGGAGTTGATATAGGCGCGCGCCAACGCGCTCGCGGCGGCGGCACGCTCGGAAACCCTTGCCGTATCAATCCATTTTAGAAAATGCGAAACAACCATACCGACCAGCTGCGCCCTTGCCGGAAAGGTCCCGGCCCCGTTGTGAACGGTAGGCTGCAAATGGTTTACGAACGGTTCACCATGTTTCTTAACCGGCTTGATGGGGGCGCCGCCAACGCCTATCAAGCAAGGACATCGGAGGAAATCGAACCATGGCCGGGCTTTATCTGGAAGAGTTTGTCGTCGGCCATGTCTTCCGCCACACGCTGCGCAAGACCGTGACCGAGAGCGACAACATGCTGTTTTCGGTGATGACGCTTAACCCGCAGCCGTTGCACATCGATTTCGACTTTGCCGCGAAAACCGAATGGGGCAAGCCGCTGGTGAATTCGCTGTTCACGCTCGGCCTGATGATCGGCATCTCGGTGAACGACATCACCGTCGGCACCACGGTCGCCAATCTCGGCATGAAGGAAACGGTGTTTCCGTACCCCGTCTTTCACGGCGACACCATCCGGGTCGAGACGACGGTCATCTCCGTGCGTGACTCCAAATCGAAACCCGATCGCGGTATCGTCGAGTTCGAGCACCGCGCCTACAATCAGAACGACATTCTTGTCGCCAAATGCACCAGGCAGGCGATGATGCTGAGGAAGGCGGCCTGATGCGCTCGCTGCTCTTCGTGCCCGGCGATTCCGAGCGCAAGCTGGAAAAGGGATTCGAGGCCGGCGCCGACGTGGTCATCGTCGATCTCGAAGATTCCGTTGCCCCCGCCAGCAAGGCGGCGGCGCGCGCGACCGCGGCCGGGTTCATCTCGAGTCAAAGAGACCGGACGGGTTCGGCAATCTATGTGCGGGTCAACGATCTTTCCACCGGCCTGACAGACGCCGATCTCGCGGCGCTCGTCGTGGCGAAGCCCGACGGCATCATGCTGCCGAAGTCGAACAGCGGGCAGGACGTCCAGCAGCTGGCGTCAAAGCTTCGAGTGCACGAGGCCGAGAACGGGCTTCCGGACGGCGCCATAAGAATCCTGCCGATCATCACCGAGACCGCGGCGGGCGTGCTGGCGGCGGCGAGCTATGCCGGCGCAAGCGCGCGGCTTGCCGGCCTGACCTGGGGCGCGGAGGATCTGTCCGCGGCAATCGGCGCGCGCGCCACCCGCGACGAGAGCGGCCGCTACACCGACGTGTTTCGCCTGGCGCGGACCATGACCATTCTGGCGGCCGGCGCGGCCGAAGTCGCCGCCATCGACACCATCTTTCCCGACTTCCGCGACATGGCCGCCCTCGAGAAGGAATGCTGCGAGGCCGAGCGCGACGGCTTTACCGGCAAGATGGCGATCCATCCGGCGCAGGTGCCGGTCATCAATGCCGCCTTCACGCCGTCCGCCGAAGCGGTCGCGCGATCGCGGGCGATCGTCGATGCCTTCGCGGCGGCGGGAAATCCGGGCGTCGTCGGCATCGACGGCAAGATGTACGACAGGCCGCATTTGCGTCTGGCCGAGCATTTATTGGCTCGCGCCCGAGCGGCGGGCAGCCTTGCCTGAGGTTACCAGACCATCGGGATCAGCTTGTAGCGCACGCGCGCGGCATAAACGTCATAGCCCTGCAGGCCGGTTCGCAACGTCTTTTCCTCGATGAAGGTGCGGATGCCGAGCAGGACGATGAAGACAAGCACCGACGCCAGTCCCCACCAGGAACCAAGCAGCAGCGCCGTGCCGGCGAAATAGAATATGGCGCCGGCATACATCGGATGGCGGACATAGCTGTAGGGACCTGTCGTGATTACCTTCTGTCCGCGCTCGTCCTGGATCTTCACGACAGGCGCCGCGAAGCTGTTTTCCAGCATAGTGAGATAGCAGATCCAGATGCCGGCGAGCAGGACCAGCACGCCGACCAGTTGTACCCAGACGGGAGCTGCCGACCAGCCGAAACGGATATCGAGCCCCATCAGGACCAGCCAGGCGAAGATACCGAGCAGCAATATGCCGAGCACAATCTTGTCGGCCGCGGTCTGGGTCTTCTGGATCGGCGGGCGGAGGCGCTCATTCATCAGGCCTGGATCGCGCCGGGCGAGCGCGACGCCCATGGTCAGGCTCAGCCCGACCATCACGACCACATACACCCAAGCTCCGGTCCAGTGCAGCGTGCCGGCCGACAGAAACAGCAGCACGCCCATGATGCCGAACCATACGAATGTCTGGAAAACCAATCTCGAGATCATGACCAACCTTCCGTGACGTCCCCCACCACTATTGGCCGCCCGCTGCCGCCGTTCCTCCGAAAACCCGCAAAAACACCTAACCGGCCCAGGGACCGGCGTAATCGCCATAGAGCTTTGCCGGATCGGGCCGCGGCCGCTCCGGCGCCGGCCCCTGATACGAGCCGATATGGACGAAGCCGATGACACGCTCCTGCGGCGACAGCCCGAGGATCGCCCTGCCCTCCGGAACGTCGGAATACCAGTTGCTGATCATGTTGGTGCCATAGCCCAGCGCGTTCGCCGCGATCATCAGGTTCATCGCCGCCATGCCGCCCGACAGGAACATCTCCCATTGCGGGATCTTCGGGTTCTCCTTCGGCACCGACACGACGCCGATCACCAGCGGCGCGCGCGAGAAGCGCGCCAGTTCCTGGTTGCGCCGGCCTTCCGGCAGCGGCCCCTCGCGCTGTTCGGCAAGTGCTGCCAGCTTCTTGCCGATCTCGATGCGCGCCTCGCCGCGATAAAGGATGAACCGCCATGGCTCGAGCCGGCCGTGGTCGGGAACGCGCGAGGCGGCTGCGATCATCGTCGCGATCTCGGCATCGCTCGGCGCCGGTTCCTTGAGGTCGGGTATCGGCGCGGAATTGCGGGTGAGCAGGAAGTCGATGATCGGCGACGCCATGGGCGCAAGTCTCCTAAGCATTCAATAGCATTCAATTTTGAGCTGAAGCACGCCATCGGGAGGTCGGGCGGCTCGGGCGGTGGCGTTTTGCGCCGGATAAGAAGCCGCCGCGCAAGGCGGCGCGCTTCTAGAGCATGATGCCGAAAAGTGTGAAGCGGTTTTCGGACGACATCATGCCCTACTTCTTTGACTTAGAGCCGGATTCAGATTTCAGGTCAATTCGACCTGAAATCATCCGGCCCTAGGCCTTGAAATTGCCACCGCCTTGGGCTTCAACGCAAGGCATGTTTGAGGGGATCTTGCGCCTTTTCGTGATCGCACTCGTCGCTGCGTTGTTCGCGGTGCCGGTTTCCTTCGCGCTGGCCCAGAACGCCAACGACATCGGCGACATCAAGCTTCCAGGCATTTCGAGCTACGCAACGCCGAAGGCCGGGACGCCGCTGGCGCTCGGCAACGGCGGCGCCATCACGCTGTCGGCGCAGTTGACCGACAAGGGCGCCGACATCACCCGCGGCATCGTCTGGCGGGTTTTCAGGCCGCAGCCCGCCAGTGATGGCAAACTGCCGATGGTAGCATCCGCCCATGGCGGCACGGCCGTGTTCCAGCTCGACCCCGGCAGTTATCTTGTCCATGCCTCCTACGGACGCGCCGGCGCCACCAAGCGCATCACCGTCGGCAAGGAGGCAAGGCGCGAAAGCCTTGTGCTCGACGCCGGCGGCCTTAAGCTTGACGCGGTGACGTCCGGCGGCGCGCCCATCCCGCCGAAGAAATTGCGCTTCTCGATCTATGAAGGCCAGGCCGCGGCCAATGGCGACCGGGCGCTGATCGCCCCCGACGTCGCGCCGAACACCGTTGTGCGGCTGAACGCCGGCACCTACCACGTCGTCTCCACCTATGGCGCGGTCAACGCCGTGATCCGCTCCGACATCCGCGTCGAGGCCGGCAAGCTGACGGAGGCGACCGTCGAGCACCGCGCTGCCGAGATGACGATGAAGCTGGTGCGCGAGCCCGGCGGCGAGGCCATCGCCGACACGTCCTGGTCGCTGCTCAACGAGAGCGGCGATCCGATCAAGGAAGCGGTCGGCGCCTTCGCCTCGATGGTGCTGGCCGAAGGCCAATACACCATCATCGCCAAGAACCGCGACCGTATCTACCAGAAGGATTTCACGGTCGTTGCCGGCCAGAACCAGGAAATCGAGGTCGTGGCCAACGAATCCTCAGCCATCGACCCCGAGGAAGGCGCGGACTGATCGGGCTGATCAGGCCGCCTTGCGCATCCGCTTCGGCAGGAACGGCACGCGGCCACGCTGCGCGGAAGGCGTCGCCAGATCGAAGACCGCGCGATAGAGGCGATCGAGCAGCGCCTTGCGGTCGCGCAGCGGCTCGAGGTCGCTCCATCTCAGCACGTCGCCGATGCGCACCTCGATCGCCTTGCCCGACAGTCGGGCGAATTCGCGGATAAGCAAGGAGGTGCGCAGCGTCAGCGACGCCTTGCCTATGAACTTCGCCACGCGATTGTCGCGCTCGGCCATATTCATCGGGCCGCTGACGAGATGGAACAGGCGGCCGTTCTGGCCGGAGAAATGCATCGGGATGACCGAGGCCTTGGCGTCCTGGACGAGCTTGGCCGGGAACATCTTCCACGGCAGGTCGATGGCGCGGCCGAAACCCTTCGGCGCCGTGGCGACGCCGCCGGCCGGGAACACGACGATAGTGACGCCTTCCTTCAACAGCCGCACCGCTTCATGGCGCACAGCCATGTTGTTCTTCAACGCTTCCTTGGTCTCGGAAAAATCGATCGGCAGCGAATAGGGCTCCATCTCGCGGATCCTGAGCAGATCCTTGTGGATCATGACCCGGAACGGCCGGCCGAGCTGCTCAGCCAGCGACAGCACCGCAATGCCGTCGCCGATACCGAAGGGATGGTTTGCGACGATGACCAGCGGCGTGTCCGGCAGCGCTGGCGGCGGCCATTGCACGGCGTTGCGGACCTTGACGTCGATCAATTCCAGCATGCGGCTGAATACGCGGTCGCCTGTCGGCACCACCTGGCGGCGCCAGAAATCGTAGAGCACGGCGAAGCGGTCGCGCCCCGAGAGGCCCTCGACCGAATGGATGAACCAGCGCGTCAGCACCGGTTGATGCGGGTTGGCGTAGGAAAGCTCGGGAAACCGTCTTTCCCGCAGTTTCAACTTGAGCATGGCGGCTCGTTACAAGGCTGGCGTGACAGGCATATGAAAATGGCGGTGGACACGCCACCGCCATTCAAGGAAGCGCTGGTAAGTCACGCTGCGCGACGCTTGCGGTCGGGCGAGACCGCCTCGTCGGTGAGAGACTTCACGGCATCCTCGAGCTTCAGCGATTCCTGGTCGCGGGAGCCAAGCCGGCGGACATTGACGGTTTCCTCTTCCGCCTCGCGCCTGCCGCAGACGAGGATGACCGGCACCTTGGCGAGCGAATGCTCGCGTACCTTGTAGTTGATCTTCTCGTTGCGCAGGTCGGCTTCGGCGAGCAGCCCCGCGGCCTTCAGCCGCTCGACCACATTCAAGGCGTACTCGTCCGCATCCGAGGTGATCGTCGCCACCACCACCTGCAGCGGCGCGAACCACAGCGGGAAATGGCCGGAATAGTTCTCGATCAGGATGCCGAGGAAGCGCTCCATCGAGCCGCAGACGGCGCGATGCACCATCACCGGCTGCTTCTTCTCCGAATCCGAGCCGATATAGAAGGCACCGAAGCGCTCCGGCAGGTTGAAGTCGACCTGCGTGGTGCCGCATTGCCATTCGCGGCCGATGGCGTCCTTCAGCACATATTCGAACTTCGGCCCGTAGAACGCACCCTCGCCCGGATTGATCGAGGTCTTGATGCGGTTGCCGGAGCGCGTGCGGATCGTCTCCAGCACATTGCTCATGATCGCCTCGGCATGGTCCCAGGCCTCGTCGGTGCCGACGCGCTTGTCCGGCCGGGTCGACAGCTTCACGCTGACCTCCTCGAAGCCGAAATCAGCATAGGTGGACAGGATCAGGTCGTTGATGCGCAGGCATTCGGCCGCGAGCTGCTCCTCGGTGCAGAAGATATGCGCATCGTCCTGCGTGAAGCCGCGCACGCGCATCAGCCCGTGCAGCGCGCCCGACGGCTCGTAGCGATGCACATTGCCGAACTCCGCAAGCTTTACGGGCAGTTCGCGGTATGACTTCAACCCATGCTTGAAGATCTGCACATGGCCCGGACAGTTCATCGGCTTCAGCGCGAAGACGCGGTCGTCGTCGGTGTCGTCGCCGGCGACCGTGACCTTGAACATCGCATCACGGTACCAGCCCCAGTGTCCGGACGTCTCCCACAGGCTCTTGTCCAGCACCTGCGGCGCATTGACTTCCTGATAGCCGTGCTCGTCGAGGCGGCGGCGCATGTAGTTGATCAGGTTCTGCACCATCTTCCAGCCCTTGGCGTGCCAGAAGACGACGCCCGGTCCCTCTTCCTGGAAATGGAACAGGTCCATCTCGCGGCCGAGCTTGCGGTGGTCGCGCTTCTCGGCCTCTTCCAGCAGGGTCTGGTAGGCATCGAGCTGCGCCTGGTCGGCAAAGGCTGTGCCGTAGATGCGCGTCAGCATCGGATTGTTCGAGTCGCCGCGCCAATAGGCGCCCGCCACCTTCATGAGCTTGAAGGCATTGCCGATCTGCCCGGTCGAGGCCATGTGCGGACCGCGGCACAGGTCGAACCAGTCGCCCTGTGCGTAGATTTTGAGGTCCTGGTCCTCCGGAATCGCGTCGATCAGCTCAAGCTTGTAGCGCTCGCCCTTCTCGGCGAAGACCTTCTTCGCCTTCTCGCGCGACCACACTTCCTTGGTGAACGGCTTGTTGCGCTGGATGATCTCGCGCATCTTCTTTTCGATCACCGGAAAATCGTCCGGCGTGAACGGCTCGTTCCTGGCAAAGTCGTAATAGAACCCGTTCTCGATAACCGGCCCGATCGTCACCTGCGTTCCCGGCCACAGCTCCTGCACGGCCTCGGCCAGCACATGCGCCGCATCGTGGCGGATGAGCTCCAGCGCGCGCGGATCCTCGCGGGTGATGATCTCGACCTTGCCGGACGTGCCGAGCGGATCGGAAAGATCGCGAACGATGCCGTCGAGGCTATAGGCCACAGCCTTCTTGGCCAGCGACTTGGAGATCGATTCGGCAAGACCGGCACCGGTCAGCGCCGCGTCGTAGTCGCGGACGGAACCATCGGGAAATGTCAGGGAAACGGAATTCGGCATCAGGGTTCTCCTATCCAGTCCCGCAAACGAGCGCGGGTGGTGAAATGCATGTCGCTGGATGCGTTGCGGCTTGCAGAGGGTTAGCCGGAGGCGTCCGGCGCGGCAGTCTTTTATGAGGAGTTTCCGCCGCCGTAAAGCCGCCAGCCATCTATTTGATAGGCTGTTCTATTTGATGAGGTCGGGCAAATCCTTCAGGAACGCCGCCCGCGTCGCGAGACCCTTCGGCTCTCCGGTACGCTTGGCATCGACGACCAGCCTTGCAAAGACGATGCGGCGGCTCCCCTTCTCGGCCCAGCCGACGAACCAGCCGAGCGAGTGCTTGCCGTCCTGGCCGAGTCTGGTGCTGCCCGTCTTGCCTCGCACCGTCCAGTCCCCTGCCGCGAAGGTCGGCAGGATCGCCCTGGTCATCTCATGCGCCTTCGCTGACACCGGCATCTTGCCGGCGAGCAGCTGGCGCAGAAACGCCGTCTGCTCGACCGGCGATATTTCGAGCGAGGAATTGATCCAGGATTGCGTCAGCCCGTTGTCCTTGCCGGCATCGCCCGAGACGTCCTTGTTGCCATAGCCGAATTTCGCCACATAACCGGCGAACTTCTCGGCGCCGAGATGCCGCGTGATCTCGCGCGAATACCAGACGATGGAATCGCGCTCCCAGATCGTCGGATCGACGGTCTTCTGGTCGCGCTTCGCCGCCTTGAACTCCGGCTTGTACTCCCAGCTCGGCGTATGCTCGTCGCTCAGGATGCCGGCATCGTAGCCGATCAGCGCCAGGGGCACCTTGAAGGTAGAAGCCGGGCTGACGCGCTGCTCGCAGACGCCGTCCTGGTAAAGTGTTGCGCCGCTTTGCTGGTCCTGGACCAGCGTGCAGTGGATGTCGCCGAGCGGCGCCGATTGCGCCCGCACCGGCAAGCCCAGCATCCAGGCCAGCAGGAAAAGGACGATGGCGAAAATGAAAGGATAGCGGTCCATCTGGCGCATGGCGAAGTCACTCCGGAATGAGATTGCAGGAGCGGCTTAGCGAGGCGACTTGTCTCGATTTTGTCTCAAATTCGCAGTGTTCGTGCAGCTTCGCGTTAACCCTACCGGATCGTTAAAATCCGCGTCGCGCGGGACGGCGAAGCGATCAGATTTCGGGCTCGCTGTGCCTTTTGCCGATCCGCCAATAGCGCCAGGGCATGAACCAGACATAGCGCTGGGCAAGCACCTCCGGCACGCGGTCGATGCCATGCGTCCCAAACGGCCCGCAGCGCAGCACCCGGAACAGTCCCATCCAGCCGCCCGCCCACAGGCCATGGCGGGCAATCGCCTCATGCGCATATTCGGAGCAGGTCGGCAGATGCCGGCAGCTGTTGCCGACAAAGCCGGACAGCGTCAGCTGGTAGAGACGCACGAGCGAGGTCCCCAGGATGCGCCCGGGCGTCTTGCGCCAAGGCCCCGGCCAGTTGCGCCCGCGCTGGATTGGCCGGCCACCATGCGTATGTTCGGGATGGTCGCCCACCCGCATCTCCGCGGTTGTTTTGCTACGCGATAGATGTGTCCTTCCGACCTCGAACGCAACGCCTTTTCCCCTCACGGCCTGCGGCGACGGACAGGATGCCGGTCGGCCACTGGCGCATGGAACTGCCGGGCCTTTTCTCGCACCAGCCGGGGTGCCGGCTCTTGTCGCGCCACTGAAACGTCGCGATCAGCATGACATCGCTCAGAATGGCCAGGAACTGGTTCATGGCAGTGCTCCTTTGAGCACCGATTAGACTGCCGCTGGCCTTCCGCCTCAAACGAGTATAATTTCCGCTTCGGATAACCTGAGGTTATGCGATATGAAGCGTGGCCGGCTGCCGCTGACGGCGCTCAGGAGCTTCGAATCTGCCGGCCGGCACCTTAGTTTCAGCCTGGCGGCCGAGGAGCTTTATGTCTCGCAGGCCGCGATCAGCCGGCAGATACGCGAGCTCGAGACCTTTTTGGGCAGACCGCTGTTTCTGCGCCTCCATCGCCGCGTCGAGCTGACGGATGCCGGGCAAAAGCTGCTCGACCGATTGGTCAGAAGCTTCGACGACATCGACCGGGTGCTATCGGAGCTTACGGCCTCGCCGGCGCAGGCCGTGGTCCGTATAAGCGTCGAACCCTCGCTTGCCGCCGTATGGCTGGTGCCACGGCTCAATCGCTTCCGCCAATTGCGGCCTGATATCGATGTGTCGCTGGAGGTCGATCCGCGCCTGATCGAGTTCCGCAGCGATCAGCCCGAACTCGCCTTGCGTTTTAGCGCCCACGCCACGTCATGGCCGCGTAGCGAGGCCGAGCGCCTGGCCTCGACTGTCGATTCACCGGTCCTGTCGCCGGCGCTGCTCGCCTCCGGCCCTCCGCTGAAAAGGCCGATCGACCTTCGCCATTACACGCTGCTGCATGAGGAAAACCGCCAGGGTTGGGCGCGCTGGTTCCAGGCCGCCGGTGTGCCCGCCGACGCAGTGCCCGCGCGTGGCCCGATGCTGGCCGACATCTCGCTGTCGAAACAGGCCGCGCTGCTCGGACATGGCGTGGCGCTCGGCGATCTCTTGCAGATCGGCGACGAACTTGCGTCAGGCACTTTGATCAAGCCGTTCGATATCGATGTGGCTTCCGGCGCCTACTGGCTGGTGGCCAGGAGCCTGCGGAATCTGCCGGAACCCGCCAAGGCATTTGCCGACTGGATACGAAGCGAATTCGCCGTGACCAGGGAAGCGGCCTGACCGCTGCGCTCAAGCCGCCTGTTCGGCGCGCTTCTTCTCGATCTGGCCGATCGCGTCGACCACCGCGTCGAAGGTCAGCATGGTCGAGGCATGGCGCGCCTTGTAGTCGCGCACCGGCTCCAGATATTTGAGGTCGGCGAAACGGCCTTCCGGCGGCGCGCCGTTCTCCTTCAGCATCTTCAGCATGGTTTCGCGCACGGCGCGCAATTCGTCGGCGCTGGCGCCGACCACATGCTGGGCCATGATCGAGGACGAGGCCTGGCCGAGCGCGCAGGCCTTCACGTCATGGGCGAAATCGGTCACCACGTCACCGTCCATCTTGAGGTCGACGGTGACGGTCGAGCCGCACAATTTGGAATGCGCCCTGGCCGTCGCGTCGGCATCGTCGAGCCGGCCGATCCGCCCAATATTCCCGGCGAAACCGAGAATTTTCGCATTGTAGACGTCGTCGATCATATTTTTCCAGTCCGTCGCCGCCAAGCGAACAGGCTTTGCCGCTCTCGCGTCTTCCTTTCGCGCCGCTCGAACCATATATAATGATCGCAGTCGGGCATCGACAAGGCGACGAAAAAGCCGTTGTCGCTACTCATCTGTTCACGCCGCTTGCGGGATGGAAATGGGCGATTTTCACCCAAAAGGTCGTGGTCCGTTCAACTCGTTCCACCTTTGAGTGGGACTACGGGAGACGCCTTTATGGATGCCGTCATCAAGAAAATCATGCCCCCGTCCGAATATTTGGAAAAGCCCGTCACCGACCGGCCGAGCGAAGCCGAGGTCGAAGCCGCCGTGCGCACGCTTTTGCGCTGGACCGGCGACAATCCGGACCGCGAAGGCCTGGTCGACACGCCCAAGCGCGTCACCAAAGCCTTCCGCGAAATGTTCAACGGCTATGACATGTGCCCGGCCGATGAGCTTGGCCGCACCTTCGAGGAAGTCGCCGGCTATGACGATCTCGTCATCGTCAGGAACATAAAATTCCATTCGCATTGCGAGCATCACATGGTGCCGATTATCGGCAAGGCGCATGTCGGCTATCTGCCTGACGGCAAGGTCGTCGGCCTATCGAAGATCGCGCGCGTCGTCGACATCTTCGCGCACCGGCTGCAGACGCAGGAGGCGATGACCGCGCAGATCGCAGGCGTCATCCAGGACGTGCTCAACCCGCGCGGCGTCGCCGTCATGCTCGAGGCCGAGCATATGTGCATGGCCATGCGCGGCATCCGCAAGCAGGATTCGACCACGCTGACCTCCACCTTCACCGGCGTCTTCAAGGACACGCCGGAGGAGCAGGTCCGCTTCGTCACCATGGTGCGCGCCGGCGGCTGATCGCCGGCCATCGCCGGCCACTAGAAAGAAAGATCTACCGGCGATGTCGGCACTGCAATTCCCCAAAGCCCCATCCGATAAGAAATCGCTGGAGGAAGGCTCCGTCCTTTCTCCGCGCTTCGATGCGGCCGGCCTCGTCACGGTCGTCGTCACCGATGCCGGCGACGGCATGCTCTTGATGGTCGCACATATGAACGCCGAGGCGCTGGCGCTGACGCTTGAGACCGGCATTGCTCATTACTGGTCGCGCTCGCGCAAAGCGCTGTGGAAGAAGGGCGAGACCTCGGGGAATTTCCAGCAGGTCGTCGAGATGCGCACGGATTGTGACCAAGACGCGATATGGTTGCGCGTCAAAGTGTTGGGCCACGACGCAACCTGCCACACCGGACGGCGTTCTTGTTTTTATCGGACGGTGGGGCTCAGCGACGGCAAGGCGGTGCTTGTCGGCGATGGCAGCAAGCCGCTGTTCGATGCGAACCAGACGTATCGGAAGCCGGTGTGAACCATTCGATATTCACAAACCATTCAGATTCACTATTCTCAAATATCCTTTTGGTAGAAGGGATATGGGACAAGGGAGATCATGATGCTCGAATGGGCGTCATTGCGCAGCAGACCTGACGTTCGGGAGGCCAATGGCCCGGCATCGTCCGGCGGCGCGTCTGACCCGACCTCTCAGAAGAAAATCGGCATTTCGCTGGCGCTCGGCGGCGGTTGCGCCAGGGGCTGGGCCCATATCGGTGTGCTGCGCGCGCTCGACGAGGCCGGCATCGAAGTATCGATGATTGCCGGCACCTCGATCGGCGCGCTGGTCGGCGGCTGCTACCTTGCCGGCAAGCTGGACGAGCTGGAGGAGTTTGCCCGAAGCCTGACCAAGCGGCGCATCTTCGGCCTTCTTGATCTCAATCTGCGCGGCAGCGGCCTGTTCGGCGGCATGAAGCTCGACGCGCGGCTGCGCGAGCATCTGGCCGGCGTCCGCTTCGAGAACTTGTCGAAGCCCTTTGTTGCCGTCACTTCGGAAATTCGCACCGGCCATGAGATCTGGCTGTCGAATGGCTCGCTGATCACCGCCATGCGCGCCTCCTACGCGCTGCCGGGCGTTTTCGAGCCGGTAAACTGCAACGGCCGCATCCTGGTCGACGGCGCGCTGGTCAATCCGGTGCCTGTGTCGGTCTGCCGCGCCTATGAGCAGCCGCTCGTGGTCGCCGTCAACCTGCACTACGACCTGTTCGGCCGCGCCGCCGTGATAAAGCACAGCGCCGGCGAACTGGTCGTGGAGAATGACGCGCCGAGACTCGGCCAGCCCGAGCATCAGGCCCATCATACCCGCCTTGGCATCACCGGCGTGATGGTCGAGGCGTTCAACATCATCCAGGACCGGATTTCGCGCGCCCGGCTGGCCGGCGACCCGCCGGACATGTCGCTGCAGCCCAAACTCAGCCATATCGGCCTGACCGAATTCCACCGCGCCGACGAGGCGATCAGCATCGGCTACCAGGCGACGAAGGCGCAGATCAGCGAACTGACCCGGCTGCAGTCCGTTCTGGTGTGAATTCCGCTACTTCCTCTACACAGTGATTTGGAAAGATTCCGGGCTTGTCGGGCAAGTCTATCAATGTCCGTTGCCATAGTCAGCGCAAACGCTGGCCATGAGCTGAAGGCTCCTGAACCTCGTCATTCCAGGGCGGAGCAAGGAGCGAAGCGACGCGCGCAGACCCTGGAATCCATGCCGTTACCTGGACCGAGGTGTGCAACGGTGCAGAATTCTGGATCGCCGCGGCGCTTCGAGGCCACGGCATGGATCCTCGGGTCTGCGCGCGTCGCTTCGCTCCTTGCTCCGCCCGTGGATGACGACCGCGATAGGCGTCTCGGCCAATCGCCAAGGCATGGGATCTGCCAACGCACACTAACCAACCGGTCAAAACGTCTGTGTCAAGGTACTACTGCGTCGTTAAGCGAGTGCCGCATCGCTGATGCGGAACTGCACCATGCGGTTGCCGTTCCAGTAATTGCCCGACAATGAACCGGCGATATGCACGGTCCTGCCCCTGTTCTTAAACAGGAATTCGCCGAGCGCGGTGTCGACCGCACGGAACGCTATGGCTTGGATGTTGCCGCCGCTTTGCGACTGCAGATCCACGCGGATGTGGTTGGTGCCGATCGCGCGCGCGTCGGCCAGCCGATGGCGCGGCAGCACGAATACCGGCGCGATGTGCCCGGCCCCGAATGGCCCGGCTTTCTCCAGCGCGTCGAGTAGCGCGATCGTGGCGCCCTCGGCGGCCAAGGCGCCGTCGATCGCCAGGCTCTCCTCGTTCTGCAGCCGGAACACGTCGGCCGCGGCGCGCTCCTCAAAAAAGGCGCGCAGTTCGCCGAGCTTGGAGCGCTCGACGGTGATGCCCGCAGCCATCGCGTGGCCGCCGCCCTTGACGATCAGCCCGGCCTCGGCAGCCTCGCGCACCAGCCGGCCGAGATCGAAGCCGGTCACCGAGCGGCCGGAGCCCGTGCCGATGCCGGTCGAGTTGAAGGCGATGGCGAAGGCCGGCCGGCGCGCATGATCCTTGAGCCGCGAGGCGATCAGCCCGACGATGCCCGGATGCCAGCTGTTGCTGGCGGTGACGATGACTGCCGGACCGTTGCCGCCCGCAAGCTCCGCATCGGCCTCGGCGCGCGCCTGCGCCAGCATCTCCTGTTCCATCTGCTGGCGTTCCTGGTTCAGCCGGTCCAGCGTCTCGGCAATGCCTGCCGCCTCGACGGGATCGTCGGTGGCCAGAAGCCGGCTGCCGAGCGCGGCATCGCCGATGCGGCCGCCGGCATTGATGCGCGGGCCGATCAGGAAGGACAGATGGAAGGTGTTGATCGGCTCGCCGATGCGCGAGACCCGCGCCAGTGCCGCCAGCCCCTCATTCTTCTGCTGGCGCAACACCTGCAGCCCCTTGACGACGAAGGCGCGGTTGACGCCGGTGAGCGGGACCACGTCACAGACCGTCGCCAGCGCCACCAGATCGAGCATCGAAAGCAGGTCGACCGGTGCGGCATTCGGCAGCCTCTCGCGCAGCACTTTGGCCGTCTGTACCAGGCACAGGAAGACGACCCCGGCGGCGCACAGATGTCCCTGCCCCGACAGGTCGTCCTCGCGATTGGGATTGACCACGGCGTCCGCCGCCGGCAACGGGCCGCCGACCTGGTGATGATCGAGCACCACGACATCCGCGCCGGCTTGCCTGGCCGCGTCGATCGAGGTCGCGCTGTTGGTGCCGCAGTCGACGGTGACGATCAGCTTCGCGCCGCGCGAGATCAAGTCCCGCATCGCTTCCGGATTGGGCCCGTAGCCTTCGAAGATGCGGTCCGGGATGTAGATTTCGGACGGCACCGAAAAATGCGTGAGAAAGCGTTTGATGAGCGCCGACGAGGCCGCGCCGTCGACATCATAATCGCCGAAGATCGCCACTTTTTTGTGGGCGACGACCGCATCGGCCAGCCTCGCCGCCGCTTTCTCCATATCGGTCAGCGATGCTGGATTCGGCAGAAGCTCGCGAATGGTCGGATCGAGGAAGCGCGCGGTCTGCTCCACGCTGACGCCGCGCCCGGCAAGCACTCGCGCCACGATGTCGGGCACGCCATGGCCCTGCGCCATGGCCAAGGCGGCCATGTCCTGGCGCTCGGTCAGCCGGTGTTCCCACGAAACACCGGTCGCCGACTGCCTGACATCGAGGAAGAACCGTTTCTCGCCCGTCATGCGACGCGCCGTCTGCACATCATCATTGCGCAGATATCAATATGCGACGGCCGGAGCAATTGCGGGGAAGCGGGCAAACCGGGAAAGGTGTGGAACGTTTTCCTCGAATTGCGGCAAAACGCCCGGACGAAGCGAAATCAGAACTTATCCAGATCCTGGTGACGCGCCTTGATCTCGCGCACCGTGCGCGAGGACGACCGCAGCACGATGGTGTGCGTGGTGATGAAAGTGCGGCCGAACTTCACCCCGTCGAGCAAATTGCCGTCGGTGACGCCGGTCGCCGCGAACAGCACGTCGCCCCGCGCCATGTCCTGGGCGCGATAGATCCGCTTCGGGTCGGAAATGCCCATTTGGTGCGCGCGCGCCACCTTCTCCGGCGTGTCGAGGATCAGCCGGCCCTGCATCTGTCCGCCGGTGCAGCGAAGTGCGGCCGCCGCCAGCACGCCCTCCGGCGCGCCGCCGGTGCCGAGATAGATGTCGATGCCGGTCTCGTCCGGATCGGTGGTGTGGATGACGCCCGCGACATCGCCGTCGCCAATCAGCCGGATCGCGGCGCCCGTGGCGCGCACGGCGTCGATCAGCCTGGCGTGACGCGGCCGGTCGAGGATGCAGGCGGTGATGTCGGAAATCGCCACGCCCTTGGCCTTGGCCAGATTGGCGAGGTTTTCCTCCGGCGAGGCGTCGATGTCGATCAGACCTTCGGGATAGCCGGGGCCGATGGCGATCTTGTCCATATAGACATCGGGCGCGAACAGCAGGCTGCCCTTTTCCGCAATCGCGATTACGGCAAGCGCGTTGGGCAGGTTCTTGGCGCAGATCGTCGTGCCCTCGAGCGGATCGAGCGCGATGTCGACGGCCGGACCCTTGCCGGTGCCGACCTCCTCGCCGATATAGAGCATCGGCGCCTCGTCGCGCTCGCCCTCGCCGATCACCACCGTGCCTTTGATGGCCAGCCGGTTGAGCTCCTGGCGCATGGCATCGACCGCCACCTGATCGGCAGCCTTCTCATCGCCGCGCCCGCGCAGCCTTGCCGCCGCGACGGCGGCCCGTTCAGTGACGCGCACGACTTCCATCGTAAGGATCCGGTCGAGACCGGCGGTGATGTCCTGGGCTATGTTCATGGAGAGAAATTCCTCGTGAAACTCAACCTCCCGCCAGAGGTGGGCTTCTTCTGACAAAGCTCCATGACAACGGCAAGACTTGCCCCGTCAATTTTTGAAATGACAGCAAAATCAATCGATTGAAGACGAAACCGGACTTGGTTTATTCCGCCCGCTCGATGCGGATCACCTGCGGCTTGTCGGTCAGATGACCGTCCTTGGTGATGCCTTCGACGGCCTTGCGCACCGCCGCTTCCGTCGTCTCGTGGGTAACGAGGATGACCGTCTTCTGCGCCTGCGTTTCCGCGCCGGCCGCCTGCTGGACGATCGATTCCAGCGAGATGTCGTTGTCGGCCATGCGTTTGGCGATGGCCGCGAAGACGCCCGTGCGGTCATGCACGGTCAACCGGATGAAATAGCCGCCGGCATGGCTGCGCATCTGCGCTTTCTTGTAAGGCTTCAATTCCTTCGCCGGCCAGCCGAAGACCGGGCCATGCTGGAAGCCCGGTCGGCTCTTGGCGATGTCGGCGATGTCGCCGACGACCGCCGAGGCGGTGGCATTGCCGCCCGCGCCAGGACCCGAGAGCAAGAGCTCGCCCAGAATATCGGTCTCGATCGCCACCGCGTTTGTGACGCCATGCACCTGCGCGATGACCGACGCCGTCGGCACCATGGTCGGATGGACACGCTGCTCTATGCCGCTATCGGTGCGCTGCGCGACGCCGAGCAGCTTGATGCGGTAGCCGAGATCGCCCGCCGCGCGGATGTCGGCTTGGGTGATGTTGGCGATGCCTTCCATATAGATGTCGCCGGCGGCGATCTTCGTCCCAAACGCAAGGCTGGTCAGGATCGACAATTTGTGCGCCGTGTCATGGCCTTCGATGTCGAAGGTCGGATCGGCTTCGGCGTAGCCCAGCCGCTGCGCGTCCTTCAGGCAGACGTCGAAGGAGATGCCTTCGGCTTCCATGCGCGTCAGGATGTAGTTGCACGTGCCGTTGAGAATGCCGAAGACGCGGGTCACCGCGTTGCCCGCCATTGCCTCTCGCATCGTCTTGATGACCGGGATGCCGCCGGCCACCGCCGCCTCGTAGTTGAGCAGCACACCCTTCTTCTCGGCGATCTCGGCAAGCGCCACGCCATGCTTAGCAAGCAGCGCCTTGTTGGCGGTCACGACATGGCGCCCGGCCTCGAGCGCCGCTTTCACCGAGAGCCGCGCCGGCCCCTCGTCACCGCCGATCAGCTCGACGAAGACGTCGATATCGGCCTTTTCGGCCAGCTTGGCCGGATCGTCGAACCATTTGGCGACGCTGAGATCAATGCCTCGGTCGCGTTTCGGATCGCGGGCCGAAACGGCGGTCACAACGATGTCGCGACCGCACTGCCGGGTAAGCTCGGCCGCCTTGTCGCGCAGCACGCGCGCCACCGAGGCGCCCACCGTGCCAAGGCCGGCAATTCCAACACGCAATGCTTCAGCCATGACCGGCGACGCCCCTCAACTTGCAAAAAATGTCAGGTGCAAAAAATGTCAGGCAACTCAACGATGAGCGGCTAAAGGCACCACATTGTTGGGCTGCTTGGCGGTGGTCGCGAGGAACTTCTTGATGTTGCGCGCGGCCTGGCGGATCCGGTGCTCGTTCTCGACCAGCGCCAAGCGCACATAGTCGTCGCCATGCTCGCCGAAGCCGACGCCCGGCGCCACCGCGACATCCGCATGCTCGATGAGCAGCTTGGAGAATTCCAGCGAGCCGAGATGGCGAAACGGCTCCGGGATCGGCGCCCAGGCGAACATCGACGCGGCCGGCGCGGGAATGGTCCAGCCGGCGCGGCCGAAGGAATCGACCATCACGTCGCGCCGCTTGTGGTAGACCTCGCGCACCTCCTCGATGTCCGCGCCGTCGCCGTTCAGCGCATGCGCCGCCGCAACCTGGATCGGTGTGAACGCGCCATAGTCGAGGTAGGACTTCACCCGCGTCAGCGCCGAAATCAGCCGCTCGTTGCCGACCGCGAAGCCCATGCGCCACCCGGGCATGGAAAAGGTCTTCGACATCGAGGTGAACTCGACGCAGACATCCATCGCGCCCGGCACCTGCAGAACCGATGGCGGCGGATTGCCGTCGAAATAGATTTCCGAATAGGCGAGATCCGACAGGATGATGATGTCGTTCTTCTTCGCGAAGGCCACCACGTCCTTGTAGAAATCGAGCGAGGCGACAAGCGCCGTCGGGTTAGACGGATAAT
The DNA here is from genome assembly GCF_020165035.1 of Mesorhizobium sp. CA6. Classification (NCBI taxonomy): domain Bacteria; kingdom Pseudomonadati; phylum Pseudomonadota; class Alphaproteobacteria; order Hyphomicrobiales; family Phyllobacteriaceae; genus Mesorhizobium; species Mesorhizobium sp. CA6. The sequence continues at coordinate 224,996 of NZ_JAIUHI010000008.1, forward strand.
TGAGGATCAGCGCCAGCGGCTTGGGGATCGAATGGCGGATGCCGCGCTCGACCGCCGGGATGAAGCCGTCATCGGGCTCCACCTGCAGCGAGCGGATCACCCCGCCCGACATGATGAAGCCGAAGGCGTGGATCGGATAGGTCGGGTTGGGGCACAGGATAACGTCGCCGGGCGCGGTGATCGCCTGCGCCATGTTGGCGAAGCCCTCTTTCGAGCCCAGCGTCGCCACCACCTGCGTGTCGGGATTGAGCTTCACGCCGAAGCGGCGCTGATAATAATTCGCCTGGGCGCGGCGCAGGCCCGGAATGCCGCGCGAAGCGGAGTAGCGATGCGTGCGCGGATCGCGCACCACTTCGCACAATTTGTCGACGATGGCTTTCGGCGTCGGCAGGTCCGGATTGCCCATGCCAAGGTCGATGATGTCGGCGCCGCGCGAACGGGCGCTGGCCTTCAGCCGGTTGACCTGCTCGAACACGTAAGGCGGAAGCCGGCGGACCTTGTGAAATTCTTCCATTTCAGTTCCAGACCATCAGAGTTTCGGCGCGCGATATAGACCTAATTGCAGCTAGGGTCGAGGGCGGGGTCGCATTTGCCCTCGATCTGCTTCAGCGTGTCGGCGCCATGCGTCTTGGCCAAAGTGTTGAGCGCTGCCGAATTCGCCGGCGCCTTGACGCCGCTGCCCTTGGCAATCTGCATCTGCTCCTCGGCCTTGAGCTGGGCGAGGTTCGCCGCGGTCTCTTCCTTGGTGAGCTGCTTGGCGGCCACCTGCGGCGGGATGTTGAGGTTCGGATAGGAACCGGTGTCCCTCGGACCTTCGGTCAGCGCCGTCGGCGCATTGTTCGTGCTGGTGCTCGTGCAGCCGGCAGCGGGCACAAGCATGCCGACCAGCCCCGCCATCAGCGCCATGCGGCAAATCGAACCCGGCTTGAGAAAAAAAGTCCCGCCAACATTAATCGTCATATTGTTTTCCTGGCAGCCGGGTTAGAGCGAATTGGACCCGGTCAGATGTCCCATGGTAATATGTCAAGAAAACGCTCCGGGAGGAACCCCGCGAACCATGTCCAAACCTGACGATTCGGACAAAGCGGAAAATGGCGGACCTTCGGCCATCGAGCAATATCTGGTGAAGGATCCCGAGCGCTTCGCCCTGAACATGGCGCGCATGGTCGAGCAGGCTGGCAAGGCGGCTTCCGCCTGGGCGGAACCGCGCGAGAAAGGCGAAGTGCGCGACCATGTCGCCGAACCCGTCGTCGACATGGTCAAGACCTTCTCAAAGCTTTCGGAATACTGGCTGGGCGACCCGCAACGCGCGCTCGAAGCGCAGACGCGGCTGTTTGCCGGCTACATGACTGTCTGGGCGAACGCCATCCAGAAGGTCAATCCCAACGCCGAAGCGCCACAGGACGCGGTTCAGCCCGAGCGCGGCGACAAGCGCTTCCAGGACCCCGAATGGGGCCGCAACGCCTTCTTCGACTTCCTCAAGCAGGCCTATCTGGTCACGTCGCGCTGGGCGAACGAGCTTGTCGAGCATGCCGAGGGCCTGGATGAGCACACCCGCCACAAGGCGAGCTTCTACGTCAAGCAGGTGTCGAATGCGATCGCCCCGTCGAACTTCATCCTGACCAATCCCGAGCTGTTCCGCGAGACCATGGCCTCGAATGGCGAGAACCTGGTGCGCGGCATGAAGATGCTGGCCGAGGACATCGCCGCGGGCCGAGGCGACCTGAAGCTGCGCCAGGCCGATTACACGCCCTTCGAGATCGGCAAGAACATCGCCACCACACCCGGCAAGGTCATCGGCCGCAGCGATGTCGCAGAGATCATCCAATACGACCCGGTAACCGAGACGGTGCTGAGACGGCCGCTGCTGATCTGCCCGCCATGGATCAACAAATTCTATATTCTCGACCTCAACCCGCAAAAGTCCTTCATCCGCTGGGCGATCGAGCAGGGCCACACCGTCTTCGTCATCTCCTGGATCAATCCCGACGAGCGTCACGGCGCCAAGGGCTGGGAGGCCTATATCCGCGAAGGCCTGCAATTCGGCCTCGACATGGTGGAGAAGGCGACCGGCGAAAAGGAAGTCAACGCCATCGGTTACTGCGTCGGCGGCACGCTCCTGGCTGCCGCGCTTGCGCTGTTGGCGCAGGAAGGCGACCACCGCATCAGATCGGCCACTTTCTTCGCCACCCAGGTGGACTTCACCTATGCCGGCGACCTCAAGGTGTTCGTCGACGAGGACCAGGTCGCCGCGGTCGAGCGCTCGATGAACGAAAAGGGCTATCTCGACGGCACCAAGATGGCCACCGCCTTCAACATGCTGCGCTCGGGCGACCTGATCTGGCCCTATGTCGTCAACAACTACATGCGCGGCAAGGAGCCCCTGCCCTTCGACCTGCTCTACTGGAATTCCGATTCCACGCGCATGGCGGCGGCCAATCACTCATTCTACCTGCGCAATTGCTATCTCGAGAACAATCTCTCGCGCGGCACAATGGAGCTTGCCGGTCGCACGGTCTCTCTGGCCGACATCACCATCCCCGTCTACAACCTGGCCACGAAGGAAGACCACATCGCGCCGGCGCTTTCGGTGTTCCTGGGGTCGCAGTTTTTCGGCGGCGACGTCGAGTATGTAATGGCGGGTTCCGGTCACATCGCGGGCGTCGTCAACCCGCCTGCCGCCAGGAAATATCAGTACTGGACCGGCGGCAAGCCGGTGGGCGATTTCGGCGCGTGGCTTGCCGCGGCGCACGAGCATCCTGGTTCATGGTGGACGCACTGGCAGCACTGGATCGAGGCCCAGGACGACATTCGCGTACCCGCCCGCAAACCCGGCAAGCGTATGAAAACCTTGGGAGATGCGCCGGGCACCTATGTCAAGGTGCGTGTGTAACGGGCTGTAATGTGTGGTGAGTTGACGGGCCGCCAAAACAGGGCGAAATGGTGGCGTCAATCGTTCGGCGGCCTCAAATCACCTTCCGACGCAGAATAATTCCGAGGCTTGCAGATTCGACACACGTCCCGTTTCCCGGTTGGGAACAGGAGGGTTATCGCGGCGCGATACTGGAGTGGCGCGGCGATGACGAACCGACCGGATCTCGAGGGGGAATTTGTTTTGAAATCAGCAGGTTGGCGTCTTGCACGAGGGGGAAGCTGCAGCATTGCGGCAGCGCTTTTCTCCGTGCTCCTGGCCTCCTGCACATCGACCGGCGACCCAACGATGTCGGTCGTTTCGCCCGCCTACAATTCAACTGCCGGCGAAATGAGCGCGACATCCAGCGCCAAGACTGCGACTTCGGCCGATTCGTCCTTGCAGGCATCGGCGCCGGCCGAAGCGACGTCGACCGTGATGAGCGAGGGCGATGCGCCTTTGCCCGAGAAGGTCGCCTATGTGCCGGAGACGCGGCCGGACGGCACGTTCCCCATCGCCATTCCTGCCGGCGCCCAGGCCATTGCCGGGAGCACGCCGCAACCGCTGGTTCAGCAGGCGCAAACGGCGGAACAGACGCTAGCCGTCGCCAAGCAGGTCGCCGCCGGCGATGCCGCCACCGTCGCGTCGAAGGCGCAGGCGACCACGCAGGCCATGAGCAACGGCGTCTATGTGACCGCGGCCGAGCCGGCGCAGCCGCAGATCGCCGCGCCGAAGAAGAGCCTGTTCGCCTCGCTGTTCAGCACCACGCCGGCTTCGGCCGCCCCCGCCCCCCTGATCAACAATGCGCGCTCCGGCGACCAGCCCGCCGCGCAGGCCAAGACCACGCCGCCGCCGGCCAAGCCGATCGTGACGCTGGCCTCGGCGACCCCGGCCGAAAAGCCGGTGCAACTGGCCTCGCTCGACAACCCGAGCAATCACATCACGGGCGCCGACGCTCTTCCCGGCGTGCGCCAGACGGCGCTGTTCGAGATCAAGCGCAAATCCGGCATCGACGACGAGAGCGACGTCGACCTCAACGAGGACGAAGGCGGCGGCGGTTCCTACCAGGTGGCGTCGGCCGCCGGCTTGGCCAGGCTCGCGCCCAATGGCCTTTTGAAACAGAACGAAAGCGTCGACGTCGCCTGCCTCAAGCCGTCGCTGGTACGGGTGCTGAAGACGATCGAGGGCCATTTCGGCCGCAAGATGATCGTCACCTCCGGCTATCGCGATCCCTCGCGCAACCGCCGCGCCAACGGCGCCAAGAACTCGCTGCACATGTATTGCGCCGCCGCCGACATCCAGTTGCCCGGCGTGTCGAAATGGGAACTGGCGAGCTACGTCCGCTCGATGCCCGGTCGCGGCGGCGTCGGCACCTACTGCCACACCGAATCCGTCCATATCGACGTCGGCCCCGAGCGCGACTGGAACTGGCGCTGCCGCAGGCGCAGCGGCGGCGGCGAGGACGGCTGATACGTTTGGCCTGGTCTGGAGCGGCATGGCCGGTTTTACCCGGTTGCGAGCCGATCGCCGCCAACGCCGACATTCGTCTCAACACGTCACCACAGACGTCAGTTTCAACACGCCACCACAGACGTCGGCGATTAGCCGAAGCCCTTCGAACTTCGTCATCCACGGGCGGAGCGGGAGCGAAGCGGACGCGCAGACCGAGGATCCATCCTTGACCTTGACCGCGGAGTGCAGCGGCGCACGTTCTGCACCGGTGCGGCACGTCAGCCTCGCGGAGTCTATGGTCTGCGCGCGTCGCTTCGCTCCTTGCTCCGCCATAGAATGACGATCGCGAGGATGTTCCGGCTAATCTCCAGGGATGCGCGGCCAAGCGAAACCGCCACCCGAGGGGCTTTGTGCCGCCTTTGAAAAAAGTTGTCGCATATGGCGGCAGATGGGTTGCCGGTTGGCAACAACGCAATTATAAGCCGCTTCGTCTGAGCGCGCCCATCGTCTAGCGGTTAGGACACCGCCCTTTCACGGCGGTAACAGGGGTTCGATTCCCCTTGGGCGTACCAGACTTTTCAAGAACTTAGCGACGCTTATGCCGACTCTGTCCAATCTTTGGCCAATATCGGGCTCGAATCCGGCTTGGTCCGGTGTCGCGTTGACGGTTGGTTAACGTTACGTTACCCTCTCATTAGCTATTGCTAAAGAAGGGGTAACGCTATGAAAACGGCAATCGTTTGTGCGGCTCTCGTTCTCGCGGCGTCAAGTGCCGCTGTGGCCCACGATAAGAAGCCAACGCTCACTGCCCAAAAGACATGTGCAGGGCTGTCGATCAAGGCGACTGCAGCGGCCAAACTTGACTGTACTGCGACCGGAACCGCCAATTCACCACAGACCGAGGTGGGCAGTTCCAAGCCCCGCCTTGGCTACGAGACGAGCCGTCCCGAAGTGTTCTCTTTCGGACTTTAGTTACTGGCGTGCCCGCCCCAATGAGGCAGCGGGCCGCTCAAAGATCGGTGGTGCAGATCGTGTTTTAGTTGATTGCCGAATGCGTCTCGCCGGTCAGGCGCCCTGACGGCCGAAGGTCTCTGCCGCCAGGGCTTTCATCTCCGCAGTCACAATGAATTTCGCCACGCAAACGCGTTCCTGGCTCCCATCACAGGCGCGCTGGTTAACGAAGTAAGACACCCGGAACAGATTGGCTGCCATCGAGAACCCTCGCTGCCACCACCACCGCCGCCCGTCAGTAACGCTCTCCGCACTTATGAGCTTAGTTCAAGCCAGCCCCGTCATGTGGACGAGCCGAAAAAGCCCATGGCCGATCGCGAGCATGAATTCACCATGGTTGGCGGCCAAATCCCAGCCGAAGAACGCAGCCCAACAAAAGAGCACCAAAGTAAAGCGCATTAGCGAATTCTAATGTGCGATAGTTGACCAAACCTTTACGCAATGACCGCATTCCGGCGCCTGGAAATCGGTGGAAAAGGTATAGAAACCTATATCAATGCAGAGATGCTAATTTAGCCTCGCTTTAGCCGACTCTACCCACCCCTACCGAGTCGGCTAGGGCCCGGCGGTTCACCCAACGCAAACCCCAACGCGGAACTGTCGGGCCGCTCTATGGCTAAGGCGTCCCCCTTACGCTGTGCTGGAATTCCGCGCGTTGCTGTATAATGACCCGGTCGCGGAAGGCGCGCTGCCTGTGTTGGATGTGGGCGGAGTCACCTTCAGCAAGCCAGCACGCCCGGCCACCTAAGCAGCCGCGTCAATTGCGACACATGTCGGGTTCTCACTAGACTAGGCATCACAGCTCAAGCTTCGCTGTTTTGCATCTCGACAAGAACTTTGCGATCCGCGGCTCGATGGGCACTCGATAAAAGGCCCTCATATTTGATATCGGCCGCCGGAATCTGTTAGAGTTCGGCTCGACATAAAAAGCGAAATCCGACATGTGATCGTGATTAAATATCGTGCAGTAAATTACCTGCCCGACTACAGCAAAACCTCTTTTTCAGCAAATCCGCCGCTCACGAACTCACGCAATAGCTGATCATTCTTTGCGTTCAGCGTGACTGTAAGTTCGTCGCCAGCACCAATGGCCGTCCAGAGCTTCCAGGGTTGTGGCAGCGTTGACAATCAGGTTGCGCAGCGCGCGGCGGCGCAGGCCGAGCGCGCCGGCGCCGTTATCTCGGTCTCGATGTCGCGGATCAGCCGGTCCAGTTCCACCGCGTCCTGGTTCACCTCCTCGCGCACCAGGCGGATGGCGCTGTCGGCGATGCGGTCGAGCTCGTGAAGATCGCTCAGCCATTTTTCGCACTCCCTCAAGAAACTCGTCTCTGAGCCGCCAAGGACGCGCAGTTAGCTATCGCGCAGTTAGTTATCTAGCCGCGCCCAGAGGTGGGCCTGTGAAGGTCAGACCGAAACGCGCTCCAATGGCGGCGATTTGATCCATGTCATCCGGGATTCGGCACTTGTGTTTGGCCATCTCCGCGAAGAAGCCTTCGAAGCCGCCGGGCGTCATGATGGTGAGCATTCTGGCGGGTCGATCGCCAACCACCCGAAATGCATGCTCGATTCCGCGCGCAACGTGCACGACACAGCCCGGGCCGACTATGCGCGTTTGACCGTTCATCCAGAACTCTACTTCGCCGGACTGGATCTGGAAGGTCTCGTCCTCGTTATTGTGGATGTGGCGCGGAGGACCGTAGCCGGGCTGATCGAGGCTTTCGAACATTCCCAGCCGCGAGGCCGTTTGCTCCGCCGTGAGGCAAATCCGGTAGGACGTTCCAAGCCACTGGACGCTGTAGGGTACCGACGCAGCCACCGAAACCTCCCGCGATCCGACGCCATTTTCGATGCTGCGAAGTTGCCAGAACCGATTTCATAATTGAAATCGATAGCTACTATAAAATATATTCGGCGAATGAATTTATCGAGCTTCGACCTCAATCTCCTGCGGGTGCTCGACGCGCTGCTGCGCGAGCAATCGACCGTAAAGGCCGGAGAACGCATCGGCCTGTCGCAACCGGCGATATCGGCCAGCTTGGGACGACTTCGGAATTTTGTCGGCGATCCGCTGTTCGTGCGCCAGGGACAGCACATCGTGCCGACACAATACGCCCGGAACCTCGAGCTTCCGCTTCGCCGCATCCTCGATGAACTGTCGGCGCTGCTTGCCGGGCCTGGCAGCTTCAATCCGGCCGAAGCCGAGCAAAGCTTCAAGATCGCAGGTTCGGATTTCTTTGCCGAGATGCTGATGCCTGCCCTGGCCAATGCAATCTCCGGGCTTGCTCCCAAAATACTGATCCAACTGGTGGATCTTGTGCCCGACGACTATGTCGGCACGCTCGAAAAGCACGGTATCGACCTTGCCCTCGTTCCCAAGGTCGATTTCCCCAGTTGGATCGACTATCTTCCTGCCTTCCGGTCGACATTCGTGACGATCGCCCGCGCTGGGCACCCAAGACTCGAGCGGGCGAAGGTGAGCCCCGGAGACGTCATTCCGATCGACCTTTTCTGCGACCTCGGCCACGTCGTCTTCTCGCCCGAGGGCAAGCTCAAGGCCATGGGCGACGCGGCGCTGGCCCGGATGGGGCGCGAACGGCGGGTGGCCATGACGATGCCGGTGTTCGGCGGCGTCTGTAGCGCAGTGGCGGGAAGCGATCTGGTCGCTCTCGTTCCGGAACAGCTCGCGCGCAAGGTAGCATCTCGCTTGGGGCTGGCGATCTACAGTCCGCCCATGCCGATCGATCCTGCCCTCATCTGCATCGTCTGGCATAAACGCAACACAACCGATCCTACGCACCGATGGCTGCGGGAAATCGTGTTGAAGCTGCTCTCGCAACTGAGCGCCGGCGAAGCCGGCAGCAGCGCCCATAAACCACGCCCGGTCTGAATGGCGGGCCAGCGTCGTGCCTTGTCGGTAACAAGACAGGACGCAAGCGGAAACGCGCTGTTAACGCCGTTCGCGGACGACAGGAGCCGTCCTCGACTCGAAAGTGTAAAATTCCCTCCGCTCTCGGCCGTGGAGGCGGGAATGAAGATGCTTCGGACAGCGCTCTTATGCGCGGCAATGACCGGCCTGGCAGGCGTGCCGCTCGTTCACGCAGACGATCAGCCTGTCCAGCCGAATAGCCAAGCAATGCCGCGGCCGCCGGCAGTCCATTGCCAAGGGCAAAATTGTCTTCCTCCGGCTGACGATCCGGTGCTGGATTGCAAGGGCCCGGATTGCACGCCGGCCCCGGCAACTGATCAGACGCCGAGCCCGGAGATTCAACCGGAGATTCAAAAGGTCAAGTAAGCCGCATCGGCAGTGTCTGAGGCTCCCGTGAAAAGCCGGGAGAGCTCACAGGCCTTCGGTCAATCCGGAACCATTGGAGCCGGCTCCTCGCACCGGTAAACCATGCACCGGCCGGCGCTGGTCGGAAAACATAGTCGGCCATCGGCGCGTAAGGAGCGTCGCACTCATTGCCGAATTGGCGGACATAGCGGTCATAGGTATTCGGTCCCGTGCTCAGCACCGCAGCGTGCTGGCTCTGGATCAGTGCCTGCGTCTGTTCACACGTCATCTTGCGCGTATCGGATCGGGCGTCGGCGAAATTTGAAGCAGCAACGAGCATGGCTGCCGCGCAAAGCATAATCTTGCGTCCGGACATGGTGGCGTCCTGGCAAAACATCGTATCGCCAAATTCGCATCTTGTGTCGCAGTTCCGCAATGATCGCGCTGTCACGATGCAGCGAGCGAGACCGACATCGTTTCGATTTTGGCATGGCAGCCTGCGATGTCCATCTCCGTGTTGACGGCCCGAGCAAATCTCCGTGAGCGATGGCCGCAAGCAATATCGCACTATATAACAGCATCGTTGAGGTAATGAGATGTCAGGCGCCTACGATCTCGGAACCAATCTGGTCCGCCGCATCTATGAAAAGCGCATAGATGCACCGGCCATTCTTGACGCCGGCACACATTTTCCCAATGCCGCGAAGTTCACCGCAGCCTGGCGCGATATCCGCGACGAGGCCCTGGCGGCGAAGCTGAACAAGGCGCCGCGCTTCCACGACATCATGCCGGAGCAGATCGATATCTCGGCCAATGACGGTCTCGACTGGCGCATGTTCGTGCTCAAGGCCTATGACATGACGATCCCGGCGAACCTCACGCGCATGCCGGTCCTGAGCCGGCTGCTTTCGGAGTGCCCCGAGGTCAAATCGGCCGCCGTCTCGTTCCTCGCCCCGCGCAAGCACATCCCGCCGCATCGCGGACCCTTTCGCGGCATCATGCGGTTCCATCTCGGCCTGGTCATCCCCCAACAGCCTGACGGCCGTCCGGCAACGATCATGATGATCAATCATGAGGAAAGGCGCATCGCCGACGGCGAGTGCTTGCTGTGGGACGATACTTTCGAGCACGAAGTGATGAACAACTCGGATCAGCCCCGCGTCGCTCTCCTGCTCGACGTGTGGCGTCCGCAAATGCCGCTGGATATGGAAATCCTGTCGCGCGTGATCGTGCGCGGCGTGCAGGTGGGAATGCGCTATCGGGGCGTGTCGTTCGGCGGCTGAACCGATCGAAATCTACGCTCTCGCCTCGCGATACGTCCCTGCCCCGCTGCGACGCTTGCCGGGAAACATCGCGTCCCTCGCCAGCAATCCGCTGACGCGGCAGAAGGCTGCGAACGCGCGGCAGGCCTCCTCGGCGCTGGTCACGTCGACCGTCGCCCCGAAGCAGGCATTGAACGCGGCTTCGTAGACCTTGCCTTGGCGGCGCTTCGGCCAATCCTGCAGGAAATCGAGCGCCTGCTCGACGCTGTAGATTTCCTCGATCGGCAGGCCGGGCGCGGGCGTGATGCGCACCGGCACCTCGAATTGCAGTCTGTCCATCCCCTGTCTCCCGAACTGGCGTAGCCGGAGCAACGCCGTTCGTTCTGAAAAGTTGCTTTTGCGGCCTTCTGACTCGCAAATGTGACCTCAGTGCGATGAAGAATCGGTTCGCCGGTGCGGCGGATCCGGGTCAGTCCGCATCGATACCGGCTGCATTGCCAATGCCGGATTTCCACCGTACTGCCGGCCATCGCAGCCCCTTGTCCCTCTTCCACGCCCTTGCCGTTATTGGTTAGCCGGGTCGGTCTCCGCATCATAGGCCATGCGGGTAACTACCATCAGCACATAAGCGGACGGCAGCGCGAAGATGGCGCCGAGCACGATCGCCGCCGTTCCTTCCATGCGAAGGGTGGCGGCAATGGCCCAGTAGACGGTGCCGATGCAGATTGCCGCCTGGACCGCCAGAAAGCAGGCCGCCGCGACCGCGCAGGTGAGTGTCTTGAATGTCTTGATGCGTTGCATTGAACGGAATCCGAACTGACGCGCACGCGACCGGCGGACGACCGGCGGCCGTCACCGGATCGCGGCGCTAAGGAATTTTTGGTTTGAATGCCGCGCCTAGCGGCTAAGGCTTCACGCGGCCGGCGGCGCGCGCGGTTGGTTGGTGCGCGAAGCGGTAGCGCTTGCCGATACGGGCGTGGCGCTAATCTCGGACGGCAACGCCCGGCCGATAACCAGGAAATCGGATGCATGGGCGAGCGCGCCGGAATTGCCGCCGACGAGCTTTGTCGCGAGCGGCCGGCTGGCCCGGACCTCAAGCGCCTGCGCCTTGCCGGTCGTTCTGAGCAGCGCGATCGTATCGCCCTGACGAACGGCGCTGATGCTGGAACCGCCCGAGAACGGGGTCGCGAACGCGGAGATTTCGGCCTGAGCGAAGCCCAGCAGCGCGAGCATCAGCAGCGCCATCAGGCCCGCAAAAGCGGTCCTGGCCGGCAGCAGCATCGATCTTTCGCGTTCAGGCGCCGTCAAGTCAGTCTCCGGATTCCAAGGCCCGACCTAGCTCATGGGATGGCCGAAGGAAAGCCGCAATGGAGGCCGCAATCGCACTTCGTCCTTGAACCTTGCGGCTTCCGGTGCCAAATCTGGAGCAGATTTTTCGCGTTCGGCTCCTTTGAAGCCTACGCCGGCAAACGGACAAAATGGTTACCTATCTCGACGCCTCCACGGCTCCCCCTCGAAATACCGGTCAGATCCGCCTCTATGGCGAGGACGGCTTCGCCGGCATGCGCAAGGCCTGCGACCTCACCGCGCGCTGCCTCGACGAGCTTGTGCCGCTTGTGAAGCCCGGCGTGACCACGGAAACGATCGACCGCTTCGTCTTCGAATTCGGCATGGACCATGGTGCGCTGCCGGCAACGCTCAATTATCGCGGCTACACCAAATCGTCCTGCACCTCGATCAACCATGTCGTCTGCCACGGCATCCCCGACAACAAGCCGCTGAAGGAAGGCGACATCGTCAACATCGACGTCACCTATATCCTCGACGGCTGGCATGGCGATTCCTCGCGCATGTATCCGGTGGGCACGATCAAGCGTGCCGCCGAGCGCTTGCTCGAAGTGACCTATGAGTGCCTGATGCGCGGCATAGCCGCGATCAAGCCCGGCGCCCGCACCGGCGCCATCGGCGCCGCGATCCAGACCTATGCCGAGGCCGAGCGCTGCTCGGTGGTGCGCGACTTCTGCGGCCACGGCGTCGGCCAGCTTTTCCACGACGCGCCCAACATCCTGCATTACGGCACCGTCAATGAAGGCGTCGAGATGCGGCCGGGCATGATCTTTACCGTCGAGCCGATGATCAATCTCGGCCGGCCGCATGTGAAGGTGCTGTCGGACGGCTGGACGGCAGTCACGCGCGACCGCTCGCTGTCGGCGCAGTATGAGCATACGATCGGCGTCACCGACACAGGCTGCGAGATCTTCACGCTGTCGCCGAAAAAGCTCGACCGCCCCGGCCTGCCGGCGTAGCACTTCGACCTAAGCCTGAGGGGAGCGGGCGGACCATGGGCAAAGTCGAGGACGAGCGGGCATTCTTTTCCGAAGGCTGGATTGAACCGCCTGAGGCAGTGCAAAAGAAGGCGGCACCTACCGAGAAACCGCACTATCACGGCCATCGCGACCGCCTGCGCGAGCGCTTTGTCGCCGGCGGACCGGACGCCCTGCCCGACTATGAACTGCTCGAGCTGCTGCTCTTCCGGCTGATCCCGCGCGTCGACACCAAGCCCATCGCCAAGGCGCTCATCGCCCGCTTCGGCTCGCTGGCCGAAGTGCTCGGCGCGCCGGCATCCCTGCTTGAAGAAGTCAAAGGCATCGGACCGGCCGTCGCGACCGATCTCAAGGTCATCGCCGCCACAGCCCAGCGCATGGCGCGCGGCGAGGTGCGCGGCCGCGAAGTCCTGTCCAACTGGACGCAATTGCTCGACTATTGCCGCTCCGCCATGGCCTTCGAGAACCGCGAGCAGTTCCGTATCCTGTTCCTCGACAAGAAGAACGGGCTGATCGCCGACGAGGTGCAGCAGACCGGCACCGTCGACCACACACCGGTCTATCCGCGCGAGGTGGTCAAGCGCGCGCTCGAGCTCTCAGCCAGCGCCGTCATCCTGGTGCACAACCATCCTTCTGGGGACCCCACACCTTCCCGCGCGGACATCGAGATGACCAAGCAGATCATCGACACGGCCAAGCCGCTCGGCATCGCCGTGCACGACCACATCATCATCGGCCGCAAGGGCAACGCCTCGATGAAGGGTCTGCTGCTGATCTGAGGCGTTTGCCCGGCATTTCGGGATTGCCGGGACATCGTCTCCTCATCAGATAGTCGGCTCTGGAATTTCAGCAAGAAATCAAGCATGATGGCACTTGGTATCTTCCCGGGATGCTTCGCGCTCCCGTGAAATACCGGGAGGACGGGACATGGCCATTGTGCTTGTACTCGTTTTGATCGTTGTGGGCTCGGTGCTGTTCCACCTCCTGAGCCCATGGTGGTGGACGCCCATCGCCTCGAACTGGGACTACATCGACAACACCATCACCATCAGCTTTTGGATCACCGGCATCGTCTTTGCCGCTGTCGTGCTCTTTATGGCTTATTGCGTCTTCCGCTTCCGGCATCGGGAAGGCAATCGCGCGGCATATCAACCGGAGAACAGGCGGCTCGAATCGTGGCTGATGATCGCAACGGCGGCCGGTGTCACCGCCTTGCTGGTTCCCGGCCTCTTCGTCTGGAGCCGCTTCGTCAACGTTCCCGGCGAGGCCGCCGATATCGAGGTTGTCGCCCAGCAATGGCAATGGAGCTTCCGTCTGCCCGGCAAGGACGGCAAGCTCGGCACCTCCGACACCCGCATCGTCTCGGCTGAAAACCCGCTCGGCATCGTACCCGGCGACCCGAACGGCCAGGACGACGTCGTGGTCGAGGCGGCGGACCTGCACCTGCCGGTCGGCAAGCCGGTCAAAGTGCTGTTGCGCTCGATCGATGTGCTGCACGATTTCTACATCCCGGAATTCCGCGCCAAGATGGATATGATCCCGGGATCGGTCACGTATTTCTGGTTCACGCCGACGCGGACCGGAACCTTCCAGGTCTTGTGCGCCGAGCTGTGCGGCCAGGGACATCCGCTGATGCATGGCGTGGTCATGGTCGATACCGAGCAGGACTATCTGGCCTGGCTCGGCCAGCAACAGACCTTTGCGCAATTGTCCGCGCCCCAGCAAACGGGCTCGGCGAACCAACCGTCGGAAAAGACGATGGCGTCCAGTTTGGATGTCGCGGCAAAACTCGAAACGCTCGAGGCCCGCTGAACAGGGCGCGGAGGTGCTCCCATGGTCGACGTCACACCCGCAGATGCCGTTCCACCCGCCGAAGTCGCGGAGATGGAACTCTACCATCCGCACAGCTGGTGGACGAAATACGTCTTTTCACAGGACGCCAAGGTCATAGCAGTCCAGTATTCGGCGACGGCCATGGCTATAGGCCTCGTCGCGCTGATGCTGTCCTGGCTGATGCGCCTGCAGCTCGGCTTCCCCGGCACGTTCGATTTCATCACTCCGGAGGCCTACTATCAGTTCATCACCATGCACGGCATGATCATGGTGATCTATTTGCTCACCGCGCTCTTCCTTGGCGGCTTCGGCAATTACCTCATTCCGCTGATGGTCGGCGCCCGCGACATGGTCTTTCCCTATGTCAACATGCTGAGCTATTGGGTCTATCTGCTTGCCGTGCTGGTCCTGGTGTCGAGCTTCTTCGCGCCCGGCGGGCCGACAGGCGCCGGCTGGACGCTTTACCCGCCGCAGGCGATCATGACCGGCACGCCGGGCGGCCAGGACTGGGGCATCATCCTGATGCTCTCTTCGCTCATCCTGTTCATCATCGGCTTTACCATGGGTGGCCTGAACTATGTGGTGACGGTGCTGCAAGGCCGCACCCGCGGCATGACCTTGATGCGCCTGCCGCTCACCGTCTGGGGCATCTTCACCGCCACGGTCATGGCGCTTCTGGCCTTCCCGGCACTGTTCGTTGCTTGTGTGATGATGCTGCTCGACCGTCTGCTCGGCACTTCCTTCTTCATGCCGGCAATCGTCGAGATGGGCGAGCAACTGCAACACAATGGCGGCAGCCCGATCCTGTTCCAGCATCTGTTCTGGTTCTTCGGCCACCCGGAGGTCTACATCGTGGCGCTGCCGGCCTTCGGCATCGTGTCCGACCTGATCAGCACGCATGCGCGCAAAAACATCTTCGGCTATCGCATGATGGTCTGGGCCATCATCGCCATCGGCGCGCTGAGCTTCGTGGTCTGGGCGCACCACATGTATGTCAGCGGCATGAATCCTTATTTCGGCTTCTTCTTTGCCACCACGACGTTGATCATTGCGGTGCCGACCGCGATCAAGGTCTATAACTGGGTGCTGACGTTGTGGCGCGGCGACATCCATCTCACCATCCCGATGCTGTTCGCGCTCGCCTTCATCGTCACCTTCGTCAATGGCGGCCTGACGGGCTTGTTCCTCGGCAACGTCGTCGTCGACGTGCCGCTGTCGGACACGATGTTCGTCGTCGCACATTTCCACATGGTCATGGGCGTCGCGCCGATCCTGGTGATCTTCGGCGCGATCTATCACTGGTATCCGAAGGTCACCGGACGGATGCTGGACGAGACACTCGGCCGCTTCCATTTCTGGATCACCTTTCTCGGCGCCTACCTGATCTTCTTCCCCATGCACTATCTCGGCCTGATGGGCGTTCCGCGGCGCTACGCCGAACTCACCGACATGAATATCATGACGGAATCGGCCCACCATCTGAACTCGTTCATCAGTATCATGGCCTTCATCGTCGGCTTCGCCCAGATGGTGTTCCTGTTCAACCTGATCTGGAGCATTCGCCATGGCCGTGAGGCCGGCGGCAATCCGTGGCGGGCGACGACGCTCGAATGGCAAACGCCTGAGACGCCGCCGGCGCACGGCAATTTCGGCAAGGAACTGCCGATCGTCTATCGTTGGGCCTACGACTACAGCGTGCCGGGCGCCAAGGAGGACTTCATCCCGCAGAACGTGCCGGGCTCCTTCGGCCCCTCCAGGGAGCCGGCATGAGCGTCATCCTGGTCTTCATGTTGGTGATCGCCGGCTTTGCCGGTTGGTGGCTTTCGCACCAGCGGTTGACAGCCAAGCCGTGGCTGGAGCAAGGCGTGGCCGGGGACGTCGTCGGCTTCGACCGGTCTTCCCTGCCCACCGCCAAGATCGGCCTCGGCGTCTTCCTCGCCGTCGTCGGCTGCCTGTTTTCGCTGTTCACCAGCGCCTATTTCATGCGCATGGGCCTGTCGGACTGGCGGCCGCTGCCGCTGCCGCGCCTGCTTTGGCTCAACACCGGCGTGCTGGCGCTGAGCAGCGTCGCGCTGCAATGTGCGGTGGTCGCCGCGCGCAGAGGCCAGGTGGACATGGTAAGGCTTGGTCTTGCAACGGCGGGACTGACCGCCCTCGCCTTCCTCGCCGGCCAGTTGATGGCCTGGCGGCAGCTGACCGAGGACGGCTACCTGTTGGCCTCCAACCCGGCCAACAGTTTCTTCTATCTGATCACGGCGATGCATGGCCTGCACATTCTGGGCGGGCTGGTCGGCCTTGGCCGGACGAGCGCCGGCGCCTGGAACGGAACGCGGCGGGAGCGGCTGCGCCTCAGCGTCGAGCTGTGCGCCATGTACTGGCATTTTCTGCTTTTCGTCTGGCTGTGCATCTTCGCCGTCCTGGCCGGTTGGGCGGCGACGTTCGTGAGCATTTGCCAACGGCTGCTGACCTAGGAGACTGGCGATGGCCGAGACCACGCTGACGCATACCAGCCAGATGGATCGCCCCCAGGGCTTGCGCGGGATCGCCGCCGACTGGGCCTCGGATCAGCGCGCGTTCAAGAACGTGTCCTGGGGCAAGGCCATGATGTGGATCTTCCTGCTCAGCGACACCTTCATTTTCGGTTGCTTCCTGCTTTCCTATATGACGGCGCGGATCTCCACGCGCGTGCCGTGGCCGAATCCAAGCGAGGTCTTCGCCTTGCGCATCGGCGGCTCGGAGATCCCGCTGATCCTGATCGCCATCATGACATTCGTTCTCATCTCGAGCAGCGGAACCATGGCCATGGCGGTCAATTTCGGCTATCGCCGCGATCGTCGCAAGACCGCGATCCTGATGCTTTTGACCGCCGCGCTCGGCGCAACCTTCGTCGGCATGCAGGCCTTCGAATGGACCAAGCTGATCACCGAAGGGGTTCGGCCGTGGGGCAATCCCTGGGGAGCCGCGCAATTCGGCTCGTGCTTTTTCATGATCACCGGCTTCCACGGCACGCACGTCACGATCGGGGTGATCTTCCTGATCATCGTAGCGAGAAAAGTCTGGCGTGGTGACTTCGACACCGGCCGGCCCGGCTTCTTCACCAGCCGCAGGGGCCGCTACGAGAACGTCGAGATCATGGGGCTCTACTGGCACTTCGTCGACCTGGTCTGGGTGTTCATTTTCGCCTTCTTCTATCTGTGGTGAGAGGCAGGTTCTGTTGAGAGGAAGACATGGCTGAAGCAACCGCAAACGGTCTCGGACAACACGCACTGCATCCCGCCCATGATGCGGCGATCGTCGCCAAGGCGGAGACGCATCAGGAGCACCCCATCAAGCTCTATCTGGTCGTCTGGGCGTGGCTGTTCATTCTCAGCACCTGCTCCTATCTGGTCGACTATTTCGGCCTCCACGGCTATCTCAGGTGGTCGCTGATCCTGATCTTCATGATGCTCAAGGCAGGACTGATCGTCGCCGTCTTCATGCACATGGCCTGGGAGCGGCTGGCGATGATGTATGCAATCATCCTGCCGCCGATACTGGTGCTGGTTTTCGTGGCGATGATGGTCTTCGAGGCCGACTATACGCTGCTGACTCGTATCGCGTTTTTCGGGCCTGGCCCCTGACACCCGATACGGGGTCCAGCCGCAGCATGACGGGCCGGGGACGGCCGGTTCCGATGGCTTGAAACAACAGGCCGCCGGCCCATTTTGGTTTGGCGTATGCGCCGTGAACTCAAGCAAAGGACGCGGACAATGACGATAGCGAACAGACTGAGAAACTTTATCGACCGCAAGGGCATCTCCTACGATACCGTGGGGCATCATCGAACTGCCACCAGCAGGCAGGCCGCCATTGCCGCGCACGTGCCCGGCAGCATCATGGCGAAGTCCGTGGTCGTTCACCACGAACTCGGTTATGCGCTGGCCGTGGTGCCAAGCACCCACAGAATCGAACTCGGCAAGCTGCAGGACGTCATGGACAAACGCCTCGGCCTCGCTTCCGAAGACGAAGTGGTATCGCTCTTTGACGATTGCGACGTCGGCGCCATACCGCCGATCGGTGCGGCTTATGATGTGCCGGTCATTCTGGACGAAAGCCTGCGTGATGCCGCCGATATCTATTTCGAGGGCGGCGACCACAAGACGCTTGTGCATGTCAGCGGCAAGGATTTCCGCAACCTGACGACGGACGCGCGCCAGGCGCGGTTCAGCTATCCGGCCTTCTGACGCATAGAGACTCCCGCCGCTGCGTCACGGCAGGGCCTGATTGCTTCGACGGTCTGGGGCAGCCGGCGGCTCTACGACCTTGCGGTAAAAACATGCCGGGGCCGAGGATCGGCAGCACGACCGCCAGTCGTCCAGGGCTGCTTTTTCGGTATTCTCAAGATGCGAAGGTGAACGTCATGGACACGCGGACGCTTCTCATACTCGGCCTTGGCATAGTCATTCTGTTGCTCTTGGGTTTTTTTGCGCTCCCGGCGTGACGGTGCTGGGGGCGATATTCATCTGCGCAACTGCCGGCGTCTTCCTTCCGGATAAGCAGGCGACCATCAAAAGAGTCTGGACGGCGGTGTTTATTTGGAAAACTGCTTCAGGTAGGCGATGACGTTGGCTATGTCCTGATCGTTCTTGAGGCCGGGAAACGCCATCTTCGTCCCTTTGACCATCGCCTTGGGGTCGTGAAGATATTTTGTCAGCGTAGGCTCGTCCCATTTGATGCCGGATTTTCCGGCCTCGATCATGGCCGTGGAATAGGTGAAATCGGGATGCGTGCCCGCGGTGCGCCCGATGACGCCGTGCAGAGACGGGCCGACTTTATTCTGGTCCTGGTCGGCAATGTGGCAGACCTTGCACTTGGTGAACACCTTCTCGCCTGCGGCGGCGTCCTGCGCCTGCGATGGGCTTGCAAGGAAGCTCGTAGCGGACAAGACGATGAAAAGCGCGGTTGCGCGCATGGCACTTCCTCCCTGATCGTCATTTACGTCGGACGGCCCGCGCCACGCTGGCGTATCCTGCATGGCGGGCGGCCGCGTCTCTTCAGTGGAATTGCGGCACCTACATACCACAGAATCGAACCAATGGGCAAAAATTGCCGGCCTGCGAAGGCTTAGGCCATGCGCCGAGGACTAACTGCCCAAAAAGCGGTCCAAGCCTTCTGAACGGCGACGGTCAGGGCGGGTCGGTATTGCAGCTTGCCGCGATCTGCCCGATCACGTCCGAAAGGCCCGCAAGCTCGAAATCGGCCTCGCCGCGTCCCGACAAAAGGCCGAAGCGCCACGACAGCGTCAGCCGGTTCGCTGACGCCAGACGCTTGATGCCGTCGTCTCCATCCCTGACCAGTGTTCTGCCGCGCGGGCCGACCGACCAGCTTTCATCGGTTTTGCCGCCGCCGTCGACCGCGACGGAGATGGTGATCTTGCGGCTGGCCGAGACAGCATCGTTGAGCTGGAGCCACTCGCTCCAGCGTGGTTCGCCGTCGGGCCGGCAAGCCAATGTCAGCACAGGGCTGTAGCCCAACGCTCCGCCGCCGGTGATCAGCTTGTTGCTGGCGTGGAGCGACGCCGTGATCTGACCATCATTGCCGGCGCCAACGCTCCAGTTGCCGAGAGCCGGCTCGGCCCGAGCGACACCGGCGGCTGCGGCAAACATGAGCGCCGCGGCGACGACCACGTCTCTCATCGTGAATCCCAGCCTCACCAATGCCTCCATACACCCGCGAATGCGATGAAGCGCAGATAATGTTCAACCGTTGGTATCGCCAGCGGCAGGCCTTCAAGACAAGTTGTCTGTGTTGCCGCGCCGCCACAATAAAGTAGCTCCTAATGAAAAAGGCCGCCCGGAGGCGGCCTTTCGAAGTCTCGGCATTGAAACCTGTTACTCGGCTTCCTTGGCGGCTTTTTTCTTCGGCGCGGCCCTCTTCTTCGGCTCTTCCGCCTCGTCGGTGGCTTCGCCTGCCTTTGCTTCGCCAGCCTTTGCGTCGCTTGCCTTGGCTTCGGCCTTCTTCGAGGAAGCCTTCTTGGCCGGCTTCGCCTTAGTCGCGGTTTCGGCCTCCTCGTCGTCGGCCATCAGCTCGTCCTTGCCGACCTTGACGTCGTTGACCGAGATCTGGCCAAGCAGATAGTCGACCACCTTCTCCTCGAACATCGGCGCGCGCAGCGCGTTGATGGCTTCCGGGTTGCTGCGATAATACTCGAAGGCTTCCTGCTGCTGGTTGGCCGGGAAGCGGCGCACCTGCTCGAACAGGCCGCGCTGCAGTTCCTCGTCCGACACGGTGACGCCGGCCTTCTCGCCGATCTCGGCCAGGACCAGACCGAGGCGCACGCGGCGCTCGGCAAGGCGCATATATTCGGCACGCGCTTCTTCTTCCGTCGTCTCTTCGTCGGCGAAAGTGCGGCCGGCGGCTTCCAGGTCGCGGTTGACCTGGCCCCAGATGTTGTTGAACTCGGCCTCGACGAGCTTCGACGGCGCCTCGAAGGAATAGGATGCGTCGAGCTGGTCCAGCAACTGGCGCTTCACCTTCTGGCGGGTCATGGAGCCGAACTGGTTCTCGATCTGCCCGCGCACGATCTCGCGCAGGCGCTCGAGCGATTCCAGGCCGAGATTCTTGGCCGTCTCGTCATTGATCTCGAGCGCGCCGGGCGCCGACACTTCCTTGACCGTGACGTCGAAGGTGGCTTCCTTGCCGGCCAGATGCGCCGCCTGGTAGTTTTCGGGGAAAGTGACGGTGACCTGCTTCTCGTCGCCGGCCTTCGTTCCGATCAGCTGCTCCTCGAAGCCCGGGATGAACTCTTTCGAGCCGAGCACCAGCGGCTGGTCGGTGCCGGCGCCGCCGGCGAAGGCCTCGCCGCCGATCTTGCCGACATAGTCGATGGTCACACGGTCGCCCTCGGCGGCCTCGCCGGTCTTCGGCTCGTAGCTGCGCGCCGATTCGGCGACGCGCTTGACCTGATCCTCGACTTCCGCGTCCGGCACGTCATAGACCTGACGCGTCACCTTGATGTCGGAGAAATCCTTGATCTCGATCGGCGGGATGACTTCGTAGTTGAGGCTGAATTCGAAATCGGCGCCGCCGGCCAGGATCTTCTCGGCCTCCTTCTCGTCCTCGGTCATGATCACTTCGGGCTGCATGGCGGCTTTTTCGCCGCGCCCCGAGATGATCGAACGGGTCGAGTCATTGAGGATCTCGTTGACGACCTCGGCCATGAACGACTTGCCGTACACCTTGCGCAGGTGCTGCACCGGCACTTTGCCCGGGCGGAAGCCGTTGATGCGCACCTTGCCGCGGGCGTCGGTCAGCCGCGCCATCAGCTTGGCTTCCATGTCACCGGCCGGCACGGTGATCTTGATCTCGCGCTTGAGACCGGAGTTGAGCGTTTCGGTGACCTGCATCCTAGAACCTTTGTTTTCAACAATGAGACTGCCGAACGGTTTTAGCCGTTTACAGCCTGCCGGTATGATCTTGCCGGAAATGGCTTTTGGGACGGAACCTGGCGATTTGACCGCGAATGCGGCTCAAATTCTCCTGAACTGCGCCTTGCCGGATGCGAATAAGTCTTTGTTTTTCCTATAACTTTTCACATCTTGCGAAAGCGGAAACTCACTTTCCGTCACATTCGACACGCCTTTTGTCACAGGCTAGGCTAATTTTCAACTATCTTCGCTCCAATGCATGCCGCCCAAAACTGCGCAGCGGTTTTGGGAGAACGGCATGCATCAAGACAAGGCCTGAAGCGCGTCGCCCGAACCGTTTCGACACGACCCGCTTTAGCCGGATAAGCATACTTGAGCGCCGACATTGACAGAATGATGGCTACATGGGATTTCCGGGGAAAGCGGATGTGGCGGAATTGGTAGACGCCCTGGATTTAGGTTCCAGTGCCGAAAGGCGTGGGGGTTCGAGTCCCTTCATCCGCACCATCCTTCGCTCTTCGAGCTTCGGATGGCAGGCCATCACCTGAGGCTCGAAGAGCCGAAGGTGTCCTCCGAAGTCTTGGCGAAGGAGGACCGCAGCAATCTCCTGGCGGCGCAACCAAAGGCCCTCACGCTCTCGGAGACCATCCCGCTTTGCGCATCCGATGCACTTGAAATAGCCCTTTAACAGGTTCTTACTTGCAATAGGCGGGTCGGGGCTCTGTCAGATTGTGCGTGTAA
Organism: Mesorhizobium sp. CA6; assembly: GCF_020165035.1. NCBI lineage: Bacteria > Pseudomonadati > Pseudomonadota > Alphaproteobacteria > Hyphomicrobiales > Phyllobacteriaceae > Mesorhizobium > Mesorhizobium sp. CA6. The sequence continues at coordinate 247,207 of NZ_JAIUHI010000008.1, forward strand.
CTTCTCTAGTTCTGGGGCTTGGGTCAGCTCTCGCGGCGGCGTCTCAGGTTGACGCTTTGGAGTACACTCCGGCTTCTCTTCCGGGTCAGCGGCCAATGCTCATTGTCTCCGGTGAGTTTAGCGCCAATGAGTCCTTGAACGGCTTCAGCCGCGCGGTTGCGAGCAGCGGGGCCAAGGTGATTGTATTCAACTCCCCTGGTGGCAATGTCGGCGGTGCTATTCGTTTGGGGCGTATGATCCGCGCAGCAGGGTTGGATACGCTTCAGGTTGGCCAATTGCAGTGCGCTTCAGCCTGCTCATTGGCCTTCCTGGGTGGCATCCACCGTGTTGCCGAACCAAGTTCCATCGGCATCCACCGGGCGTTTCTCAAACCGGCTGACGGGATGTCCACCGAAGAAGCGAAGGCCCGCGTCCAGCTCGGAACGGCTGCAATCACGTCTTATGTGGTCGAGATGGGAGTGGACCCCAAGCTGATAGAATTGGCTTCGAGCTACGGCAAGCATGACATAAGATATCTATCGGCCAGCGAAATGGCTGACTTGCATGTGACCAATGCCGCAGCGAACCAGTCGCCGGCAGATATTTCACAGGTGTTAACGAGGCCAAATCCTGCGCCCGTGTCCGCTCCTGCACCCGACGCCAGGCTACTGCCGGAAAGCATTGCGGTCGCCTTCGTCAGGGATCTCATCGAGCATCATGGCGACAACGACGATTTCGCTCTTGCCCAAGTTGGGGCGTCCTACGCTCCCAAGGTCGATTATTATGGCAGGCTGACGAAGTTGAGGTCGATCATTCAGGACAAGAGGAACTATTACCGGCGGTGGCCTGAACGCGGATATAGCGTCCGCAAGGACAGCATCGTGGTCAACTGCACCAACGATCGCTGCATGGTCTCGGGCGTCTACGACTGGGCTGTGCGCAGTCCCTCGATACACAAGCAGGAAAAAGGCGTGGCAAACTTTAGCTACACGATTTCGATCGGTCCCTATCCCAAAATTATCGCAGAGACAGGGAGTGTCCAGCGATAAGCGGGACCACCGTTAGCGCGGACACAGACGTCAAGCACCTATACGCTCAATAAAGCGGCTCCTCGAACAGCGTCTTGTCGCCGTCCATCAGCGCCTTGATCTGTGCCGTGCCGTCGGAGGCGAGCGCGAGCTTAATGCCGAACGGCCGCACGCGCATGTCGTCCTGGATCGCCATTCCTTCGCCTTCCGGCAGATAGAAGCGGTCGATCCCGTAGTCGGGCGCGATCGTCGCTTCCGGATCGCTGAGGCCCCAGCCTTCCCCGACATGGCCGGCAATGTCTGCTTCGTCCGCGCCGGCCGGGACCGGCGCTTTGCCGAACCACGCCGCGGTCGGCTGCCAATAGCCGTCGGAGCCCTTCTTCAACCGCACCACGATCGCTGTGTCTTCGCTGGAGAACTTGCCTTGCGGAAGGTTGGCGATCAGCTTCACCGGGATGCGTGAAATGTTGTTGTTGAGCGAGATATAGTCGCCGCGCAGGAGATCGCGCGGGTCGATCGGTTGGACCTTCAGCAGCACTTCCTTGCCGTTGCGCAGGATCGCGGCCCGGCCGGCGATGATCCAGCTGAGAAAGCCGATCTGGACGAGCGCCAGCACCAACGCCGAGATGATGAGCTTCTTGCCGGTCATGCTGCTGCTCCTGTCTCGGCGGACGCTCTCATGCGCTTCTCGATACGGATGATGATCAGCGCCAGCACGCCGAGCAGCACGGCAGCCGCCAGGAAGAAGCCGGCCGTATCCAGCATCGAAAGCAAGGTGACGCTATAGATAATGGCGAGTTCGAAGGCGAAGCCGGCATAGGCCAGCCAGCGCAGGCCCCTGCTCTCGCGGCCGGCCAACATGATCGCCGCCACGATGCCGGCAAGCGCTATGATCGAGGCGAGGGCGAAACCGCTGTTATAGGTGCTTTCATCCGCCAGCTCGAACTGGATCATCGCCATGCCGGTCAGGAAGCCGAGCAAGGCGTGCAAGGACAGCCGGCCGCCCAGCTGCAGGATCCTGTCGATCGGATCGCCGGCAAAGACCGCAGCGGCGAAGAGCAGCACTGACGCGATGGCCAGCGACATCGCCACCGGCAGCGTGTCGTGATCCGTCGCCAGCAAGACCAGATACAGAATGACAGACAGGACGATGAGGTGGCGCGCTGCCCGGCTGCGCGTCCAGAACGAAATGGCGAACAGGACGATCGCCATGACGATGAAGAGATGAGGAATTTCCGCGCGCCAGTAGAAGCCGAACCCCTTGAGGACCAGCCAGGCATCGGCAATGCCGACTGCAGCCACCGTCAGCGGGTTCGAACGCAGCGCTACTGCCGCCAGCGCCGTGCCGGCACACCATGTCACCAGCGCCGAGGCTTCGTCGCCCAAAAGATGGTACATCTGGCCGATCAGGGCGATCGATCCGCCGAAGGCGGCGGCTGCAATGATCCACAGCGCCTCGCCGATCGCGGCATGGTCGCGCGTCTTCAGCACCGCGCCGCCGACATAGCCGGCCAGGATGACGGCGAAAAGCGCCGCCACACGAACGACACGCGGAATGGCCTCCCAGTTGGCGGCGACGAAAATCAGGATCGCTGCGCCGAACAGAAGCGCCGCCATCATCGCCAGGATGGAGCCGAAACTCAGCGACGCGCGCTCGTTGGCAGCGACGTCGCGCGTCAACGCCTCCGCCGTGGCAGGATCGATCAGCCCTCTCTCCCGCCAGCGGGCGATATCCGCCCTTAGCCGTGTCGAATAGCTCGCCATGCTTTCCCCCGAAGCCTGGTCATTTCCTCAGCCGGGGTAGCCAAACCGTTGACGCGGCGGCACTTTCCGATTCGGCCTTCTTTGCGACGCAGGCGTGAACGGCCGTTAATGTTGCATTGCACAATTTGCATTGCTGCCATGCGCCAACGGCACTTTTAAACCGATATGATCCCACCTATTTTCTGTTCGTACACAAACGGAATGATCCGAAGTTAAAGACGAAACGAGAACTACCATGAACCTGATCCGCAACTACCGCAACTGGCGCCGCTACCGGGACACCGTCTCCGAGCTGAACCGCCTGTCGAACCGTGAACTGACCGACCTCGGCATCAGCCGCAGCGACATCCACTACGTCGCCCGCAAGGCGGTCTAATCCGCTTCGGACCGCAAATGGTCCGAACCAGTTTTGAAGAGAGTTAAGACAATGAACCTGATCCGCAGCTATCGTAACTGGCGCGTTTATCGCGACACCGTTGCTGAGCTGGGTCGGCTTTCAAACCGCCAGCTCAACGATCTCGGCATCGTTCGCGACGAGATCAAGATGGTCGCCCGCAAGGCGATCTAAGCAAGGCATTTCGCCAGGGTCGACCTCCTCCCCGACCCTGACGGATACGGCCAACCCTCACCTCCTCCCGAGGGTTGACCACCAAAACGGCGCCCGCCGGACCTCCTCCCCCGGCGGGCGTTGTTCCCGAAGCGAACGCAGTTCGTCTTCGAAGGCTTCGCCCCTTCTCAAAGGCGAAAAGAATTTTCGTCCTCAAGGGCGATAAGGAATTTCGTCAAAGCCGACCTCCTCCCCGGCAATGACGAATAAGGTCGATCTTCACCTCCTCCCGAGGATCGACCCCCAAAACGACACCCGCCGGACCTCCTCCCCCGGCGGGTGTTGTTGTTTCTGGCGCAGGCACCGGCCTCGTGCGTTGTCAGCTGGCAATTGCAATCGCGTCCCCAAGCGATTATTCCGGCGCTCATGAGCAAAAATCCCGTACACGTCATCGGCGGCGGCCTCGCCGGCTCCGAAGCCGCATGGCAAATTGCGCAAGCCGGCGTTCCGGTCGTGCTGCATGAAATGCGCCCGGTACGCGGCACCGACGCGCACAAGACCGACGGCCTGGCCGAGTTGGTCTGCTCCAACTCCTTCCGCTCCGACGATGCCGAAAACAATGCCGTCGGGCTGCTGCACGCCGAAATGCGGCTTGCCGGCTCGCTGGTCATGAGTGCCGGCGATGCGAACCAGGTGCCGGCCGGCGGCGCGCTGGCCGTCGACCGCGACGGCTTTTCCGACGCGGTCACCGCGAGGATCGAGGCGCATCCGCTGATCACCATCCAGCGTGAGGAAGTGCCGGGGCTGCCGCCAACGGATTGGGACCAGACGATCATCGCCACCGGCCCGCTGACGGCGCCTTCGCTGGCCCAGTCGATCGCCGAAGCTACCGGCGCCGATGCGCTCGCCTTCTTCGACGCCATCGCGCCGATCGTGCATTTCGACACGATCGACATGAACACAGCCTGGTTCCAGTCGCGCTATGACAAGGTCGGTCCAGGCGGCACCGGCAAGGACTACATCAACTGCCCGATGGACAAGGAGCAGTATCTCGCCTTCGTCCAGGCGCTGCTCGACGGCCAAAAGACCGAGTTCAAGGAGTGGGAAGGCACGCCCTATTTCGACGGCTGCCTGCCGATCGAGGTGATGGCCGACCGCGGTGTCGAGACCCTGCGCTACGGGCCGATGAAGCCGATGGGGCTGACCAACGTCCACAATCCGTCGGTCAAGGCCTATGCGGTGGTGCAGCTCCGGCAAGACAATGCGCTGGGCACGCTCTACAACATGGTCGGCTTCCAGACCAAGCTGAAGCATGCCGAGCAGGTGCGCATCTTCCGCACCATCCCCGGGCTTGAAAACGCGGACTTTGCGCGTCTCGGCGGCCTGCACCGCAACACCTACATCAACTCGCCGACGCTGCTCGATCCTTCGCTGCAGCTGAAATCGCGCCCCGGCCTGCGCTTTGCCGGCCAGATCACCGGCTGCGAAGGCTATGTCGAAAGCGCCGCCATCGGCCTGCTCGCCGGCCGCTTCGCCGCCGCCGAGCGCCTCGGCCAGGCGCTATCGCTGCCGCCCTCGACCACCGCCTTCGGTGCGCTGCTCAACCACATCACCGGCGGCCACATCGTCTCCGACGACGAGCCCGGCAAGCGCTCCTTCCAGCCGATGAACGTCAATTTCGGCCTGTTTCCGCCGGTCGAGGCGCCGAAGACCGAAGGCAAGCGCCTGCGCGGCAAGGACAAGACCGTCGCCAAGCGCCACGCCATCACCTCGCGCGCTCTGGCCGATTGCAGGGCATGGTTGGGGCTGCCAGCGCGGGCCGAGGCGGCCGAGTAACTTATGGCTGCCGTCTCCAGGTTGCCTCAGCTCCTGCCGCCGGGTTTGCCGGCAAGTGAAGAACCCTTCGCGGGGGGCTACGAGATTGTCTGGAGCGTCTATATTCGCTGCAAGAGCCTCCAAAAATTGCGCGAGGTTCATATCCCAGCGCTCGAAGCGCTGATCGGCCAGCCACATGGCGGCAACGGCTGGCTGTACGACAACGAACGCTACATCAAGAACCGGGACCGGAGGCTGAAGAGGATTATTGCCTTAAAGCGCGTCCCAGGCCCCTACACCGATCAGATCCTCGTCGATTTCATGAAGACGCTTTATTCGCTCTCTTCGTATTGGACAATTCAAGCCCGGCTGGACCCGTCGCACCCCCGCGGTGTGTACGTGTGCGCCAGCTTCAGATCCGAACCTCCGCCCTCAGAGACACCGGCGGTCGTCGACGCGCACGTTGAATTGGAGGCCAATTTCACCGATGCGATGGGCGGTGAATCAGGGCGCTATCTCGGCTCCGGTCAGCGCATCAGCTAGTGATTTCCAACTACTCCGCCGGCTCCGCGCCTGTCCTCGGCAATCCCGGCCTGCCCGCTTCTCCCGGATTCCTCCGCACATAAGCCGACTTCAGCGTCTCGGACGTATCGCGCGAACCGTCATGGCTCCAGCCTGGCGGCTGGATGAGATAGTTGACACGCTGACCAGGCGTCAGCCCCGGCGCCAGCGCATCCTTAGACATGCCGATCCATTCGTGGAACGCAACCTTCAGCGGATTGAAGGTGCCGATGTTCTTTACGATGCCGTAGCGCGGCCGGTCCTCCTCCAATTCCTCGACGAAGGTGCCGAACATGCGGTCCCAGACGATCAGCGTGCCGGCATAATTGGCGTCGAGATAGCGCGGATTGGTGGCGTGGTGGACACGGTGGTGCGAAGGCGTGTTGAAGATGAATTCGAACCAGCCCCACATCTTGCCGATCGTCTCGGTGTGGATCCAGAACTGCCAGACCAGGTTGAAGCCGAAGACGAAGGCTATCACCGCAGGATGGAAGCCGAGCAGCACCAGCGGCGCCTGCAGGATGAAGGTGAAGGTGAACAGCCCTGTCCAGCTTTGCCTCAGCGCCGTCGAGAGATTGTAGTGCTGGCTGGAATGATGGTTGACGTGCTCGGCCCACACCCAGCGCACCCGGTGCGCGATGCGGTGATAGACATAGTAGCGCAGGTCGTCGAGCAGGAAGGCGGCGGCGAACACCCAGATCGACAGGCCGAGATTGAAGAAGCGGAATTGCCACAGCCACAGCAGCGCCCAGTAGGACACGACGCCGAGCAGCAAGCCTGCGACGACATTGCCGGTCCCCATCATCAGGCTGGTCAGCGTGTCGCGCGTTTCGAAGGATCCCCTGGCGCGGCCGGTGCGCACCAGCCAGAGTTCGATCAGGATCGCCGCGACGAAGAACGGGATCGCAAGCTGGGTGACCTGCGGGAAATTATACTCGTCCATCACGCCGCCTCCCGGATCCGATCATGGCTTTGCAATGCCGCCGCCACGGCCAGCGCGCCGGCTTCGTCGGCAAAAGCAAACCGCCCGCCTTTCCAGGTGAAATCATTGAGCCGCAGCGAGACCACATTGCCTTCCCTAGTCAGCGCCAGAATGTCGTGGGGCGTGACGATGCGCGTCAGAAAACAATCGCCTATGCTCCGGACGATGCCGCAGCGCTGCGGGCCAAGATCGAGAAACGCGGCATGGCTGTCGGCTGTCAGCCGTATTGAACCCGGTCTTTCGTCGGGAAAATCCTCGGCAAAGCGTGCGAGCGCATGATCGGCGCCGGCAAGCGTCGCGGTCGTCGTGCCGCCGGTGAAATGCACGGCCGCGACCGACAGCGCGATGCCGAACACGACAAGGACGACCAGGACTGGCAGGCTCATGGAAAGACGGCTCCTCCGGCGGCCCGCATTTCTTCGACGCGAGTCCACATGGACGGAATCCCTAGCACGGTTGACGTTTACGTCAAAGGGGCGTCCAGCCCCGCATCGCATGACGCAAGAGCAGCCAGTGCCGGCGCAAGGTTGAGAGCGTTGCCGTCACACTGAGCGGCGACCTGCCCGTCTTCTCCATCCTGTCGAGATAGGCATGGGTCAGCGCTAGCGGCAGGAAGGCGGGCCGCAGCGCAACGGGAAGCGCTGGCGCACCTTTCTCGAAGGCGTTGAGATGCTCGCGCGCCAGCGCAATCATCGCCGCAACCGCGCGCTCGGCGGCTGCCCCGCCTTCGCCTTTGACGAACTCTTCCGGCGTCGTGCCGGCCGCCGAAAGGATGTCGGCGGGCACAAAACACTGTCCGCGCCGACGATGGAGCGGCAGAAGCAACAACAGGCCGGTGATCGCCTGCGCGCAGCCGGCCCTGCCCGCCAGTTCGGCAAAGCCGGGCGCCGCGGCGGGATCGAGCACCATGGCCGCAAGCTGGATCAGCGCCGCGGCCGTCTCGCCGCAATAGCCCTCGAGATCGGTCCGCGACGGCATCGGGTCGTCGTAGAGATCGAAGATGCGCGCCTCGAGCATGTTCTCGAAAGCAGCCTTCGGCAACCGGCAGGCGGCGATCGTCGCGCGCAGCGCATCGGCGGTCGGGTGGCCTGTCTCGGCATCCCCTTCGGCCGAAATGACGTCTCGCCACCATTGCAGCCTGACCTCGCCCGGCAGCGGCTCATGGATGCGATCGCGCACGCCGGCGATCTCGGCATTGAAGGCGTAGAGCGCGAGCAGCGCGTCGCGCTTGTCGGCCGGCGCGTAAAGCGCCGACAGATACCGGTCATGGTCGACGGCGCGCACCGCACCCATGACGATGTCGCCATTCTTGATGATCTTGGACGTGCCGGGCATTCAATTGACGGCGATCAGCGCCGCGGCCACGGCGCGGTCTTCGGCGAGCAGCACATTGTAGGTCCGCACCGCCGCTCCCGTCGACATCGGGTCCGCCGAGATCCCGGCCTCCTTTAGCGCGGCTCGCAGCGCCGCCGGCAGCGGCCGCAGTTCCTTGCCCATCCCGACCAGCAGGATCTCGACTTTGCCGGTCTCGGCGAACAGCTTGTCGAAATCCGTGGCCTTCAGCGCCAGCGGATCGGCGGGCTCCCAGCCATGGATGCCCGACGGCAGGACGAGCAGCGATCCGCGATGCGACATATCGGCAAAGCGAAAGCCGCCATTGCCATAGGCCTCGATCGGCGCCTTGCCCGGGAAATGCGCCTCGCGGATGATGATGCCTTTGGCCATGGCTCTAGAGCGTGATGCCGAAACGGCGTCAGGTCGCCACCGCCTTGCCGTTCACCGGCTCCTCAGCCGAGGCCTGCGGCCTCAGCTTGAAGAGGATCAGCAGCGGCGCGGCGATGAAGATCGACGAATAGGTGCCGAACACCACGCCGAACAGCATCGCCAGCGTGAAGGAACGGATCACCTCGCCGCCGAACAGCACCAGTGCCAACAGCGCGAGCGACGTGGTGACGGAGGTCAGCGTGGTTCTGGACAGCGTCTCGTTGATGGCATTGTTCAAGAGCTGCGGCAGCGGCATTTTCTTGTATTTTCGCAGATCCTCACGAACGCGGTCATAGACCACGATGGTGTCGTTCAGCGAATAGCCGATGATGGTCAGGATGGCCGCCAGCGACGACTGGTTGAACTCCAGCCCTGTCAAGACGAAGAAGCCGATCGTCATCACCACATCGTGCACCGTGGCCACGATGGCGCCGACGGCGAACTGCCATTCGAAGCGGAACCAGACATAGAGCAGGATGCCCGCCAGCGCGATCAGCATGGCGATCGTGCCCTGCTTGGCCAACTCGCCTGAGACCGTCGGCCCGACCACCTCGACCCGGCGGAAGTCATACTGGTCCTGCAGTTCGCCCCGCACCTTGTCGATCACGGTCTGCTCGGCATTCTCGCCGGCGTCCTGCGTGCCGACACGGATCAGCACGTCGTTCGGCGCGCCGAACTGCTGCACCTGGATCTCGCCGATATTGAGCTCCGACAGCCTGTTGCGGATGTCGCCGAGATCGGCATCGCCCTTCTTGGACTGCACCTCGATTATCGAGCCGCCTTTGAAGTCGATGCCGTAGTTGATGCCAAGTGTCAGGAATCCGACGACAGACAGGATCGACAACGTGCTGGAGAGAGCGAAGGTCCAGCGGCGGATGCCCATGAACGGGATCTTCGTGCCCGGCGGAATGAAGGTGACCGGCGCGCGCGGCAGTTCCTTCGGCCGGGCGCGGCGCAGCCAGATCGACACCAGCATGCGGGTGAAGGTGAAGGCCGTGAAGACCGTGGTCAGAATGCCGATCGCGTAGGTGATCGCAAAGCCCTTGACCGGCCCTGTGCCCAGCCAGAACAGCACCACGGTGGCGATCAGCGAGGTGACGTTGGAATCGATGATAGTCGCCAGCGCCTTGGAGAAGCCGGTGTCGATCGCCTGGATCACCGAACGGCCGTTGCGCCGCTCTTCGCGGATGCGCTCATAGATCAGGACGTTGGAGTCCACCGCCATGCCGATGGTGAGCACGATACCGGCGATGCCGGGCAAGGTCAGCGTGGCGCCGAGCAGCGACAGCGCGCCGACGATCATCGCCACGTGCACGGCCAGAGCGATGTTGGCCAGGAAACCGAGGAACCCATAGGCGACGAACATGAAGGCGACGACGAGAATTGAGCCGATCACGCCAGCCACCTTGCCGGCGTGGATGGAGTCCTGACCAAGGCCCGGGCCGACCGTACGCTCTTCGATGATCGTCAATTTGGCCGGCAGGGCGCCGGCGCGCAGCAAGACGGCGAGGTCGTTGGCGCTCTCGGTCGTGAAATTGCCGGAGATCTGGCCACTGCCGCCAAGGATCGGCTCGCGGATCACCGGTGCCGAAATCACCTGGTTGTCGAGCACGATGGCGAACGGCTTGCCGACATTCTGTTGGGTCGCCTGACCGAACCTGGTCGCCCCGCGGGAATTGAAGGTGAACGAAACCACCGGCTCATTGGTCTGTGAATTATACGTCGGCGTCGCATTCGACAGGTCTTCGCCCGAGACGATAACGCGGTTCTCGACGAGGTAAGGAACCGGAGGGTCGTCCTGCGAATAAAGGACCGAGTCGCCAGCCGGCGGGCGATTCTTCATCGCGTCCTGGACCGGCACCGACGTGTCGACCATCTGGAACGTCAGCTTGGCGGTCTGGCCGATAATGTCCTTGAGCCTTTGCGGGTTCTGGAGCCCGGGCACCTGGACCAGGATGCGGTCGTCGCCCTGCCGCTGCACAATCGGCTCGGTCGTGCCAAGCGCGTTGACGCGTCGCTCCACCACCTCGATCGCCTGCGAGAGAGCGGTCGTGGTGCGGTATTTGATGCCCGCATCCGTGACGGTGAACTTCAACAGCCCAGGCTCGGAATCGTCCAGCGCCATCGACTGCACGGAACCGCCGGCAAACAGGCCGGCGGTCACCGGATTGGTTATCGGCTTCAGCGCTGTCTTGGCGGCTTCGACCTGGCTCGCATCGTTGATGCGCACCTGCACGGTTCGGCCTGTTCCGCCAAGGCCGGTATATTGGATCTTGGCGTCGCGCAGCAGTGTCCTGATCTCGTCACGCGTCGTCTGCAGCTGATCCTTGATCAGGTCGTTCTGATCCATCTGCAGCAGGATGTGCGAGCCGCCCTGAAGATCGAGGCCCAGCGTCATCTGCCGCTTCGGCACCCAGCTCGGCAATTGCGCCAGCATGCTCGCCGGGAAGAGATTGGGCGCGGCGAGGATCACTGTGACGGCCACCGCCAGCCAGATCAGGATCATCTTCAGGCGCGAGAAATAGAGCATTCGTTTTATCCGTTCAGGCGTACAAGCGGCAGCGTTCCGCCATCGAGGTTAGGATTACTTCTTGGCGTTCTGGTTCGCCACCGGCTCGCCCTTGACGCGCACGTCCGAAATCGTCGAGCGCAGCGCCGTCACCTTGGTTCCGCCGCCAAGGTCGATCTCCAGCTCGTTGTCGTCGATCACCTTGGTCACCTTGCCGACGAAGCCGCCGCCGGTCACCACCGTGTCGCCGCGGCGCACCGCCGACAGCATTTCCTGGCGCTTCTTCAACTGCGCACGCTGCGGCCGGATGATCAGAAAATACATGATCACGAAAATCAGGACAAACGGCAAAATCGAGATCAACATGTCTGGCGAGGCGCCGACGCCCTGGGCGTATGCCGGTGTAACGAACATTAAGAAACTCCTGGATGGTGAAATACCGCCGGGGCGGCCCCGCGAAATTTGGCCGGAATATAGTCGGTAAACTTGCCAATGCAACTGCGCTGCGAGCCCGATCCGTTGCTTTTCCAGCCGTTTGCGGCGTGCTAGAGCGTCGCAGCAGAAGCGGCTTCGAGGCCACCGAAAAGATCATGCTCCAACAAAAGCTTGGAGCTGGTTCTTGCAGCGATGTCATGGAAGCTGCTCCCACACGCTGAAATGCCTAAACAAAAAGACCTGATATGACCGACAGCCTGGACGCATTGAACAAGAAACTCGATCGCCTGATCGAGGCAGTCGCTCGCCTCGCTCCGCCGCCGGTTCCTCAGACCGATCTCGGTGTTGCCGACTGCTTCGTGTGGCAGGCAGACCCTGGCTTCCTGGAACCGGTGCGCAAGGTCAACCGCGTCGACATCGGCCTGATCCGCGGCGTCGACCGCGTGCGCGACATCCTGCTCGACAACACCGAGCGTTTCGCGTCCGGTTATGCGGCCAACAACGTGCTTTTGTGGGGCGCGCGCGGCATGGGCAAATCGTCCCTGGTCAAGGCCGTGCATGCCACGGTGAACGCATCCGACAAGCTCGAGCGGCCGCTGAAGTTGATCGAAATCCACCGCGAGGACATCGACGCGCTGCCCAAGCTGATGGGTCTCCTGAAGGCCGCCCCCTGGCGCTTCATCCTGTTTTGCGACGACCTTTCCTTCGATCACGACGACACGTCGTACAAGTCGCTGAAGGCGGCGCTCGAAGGCGGCGTCGAGGGCCGGCCCGGCAACGTCATCTTCTACGCCACGTCCAACCGGCGGCATCTGCTGCCGCGCGACATGATCGACAATGAGCGCTCCACCGCCATCAACCCTTCGGAAGCGGTCGAGGAAAAGGTCTCGCTTTCCGACCGTTTCGGCCTGTGGCTCGGTTTCCACAAATGCTCGCAGGACGAATATCTCGACATGATCGACGGCTATGTCCGCTACCACGATCTGGCGATCGACCCCGAGCAGCTGCGCGCCGAGGCGCTGGAATGGGCAACCACGCGCGGCAGCCGTTCCGGCCGTGTCGCCTGGCAATTCACGCAGGACCTCGCCGGGAGGCTCGGCAAGCCGCTCAAGGATTGAAACGTTAACGTCAACTGGGCGACTGCGCTCGTCGCAAGTCGCGCGGCGTCTGGCCGATTTCGCGGCGCATTCAATGCGCCAGATGTGACTGATGCGCGAAGCCCGTCAATGCTGCAACCTCGCTCGTGCTCAGATCGCCTTGCTTGAGCAGAACGCGCGCCCTTTCCACGCGGCGTCGCAGCACGTAGCGATGCAGGGTGACGCCCGTCGCCACCTTGAACCATGTCCGTAAGTGCGAGCTGCTCGCGCCGGCAACCCGGCTCAGCCGGTCAATCGAAAGCGGCTCGTGGAGAGCGGTCTCTATGTGTTCCAGAACCCGCTTGAGCTGCGCATCCGACAACCGGTTCACTCGAACCGTGTCCGGCCCATCGAGACCGAGCAGCCTCACCGCAAGGGCGGCGCCGATGCTGTCGGCAAACAAAGGGCCGCCCGGCGCGCCGGCATTGAGGTCGCTCTGCAGCGCTCGGGCAAGATGTTCGATGCGCTGGTCACGAAGCAAATGGCGCGTGTCGAGCCGCGACGCTCGCGCCCTGCCGCCAAGTTCCGCGGCGACCCTTTCCATCAACGCCGGCTGCAAGACGATCTCGATCGTGTCGAACGGGGTTTCGGCGTCGAAGCCCCCCTCCTCGCCAGCCGGCACTAGGTCGATATCGCCGGCGCGCCTGACGAAATATCGCCCAACCTGGTTGCAGTAGGAGCGCGTTGCCGCGCTTGCATGCACCATGATGCGATGGTGTGGCGCCCGGGACAGGCGATGGACGCCTGCTTCAACACGGCGGGAGACCATTGCTATGTCGGACGAGGATCGGGCCGGCTCGAATTGCGAAGGCATGCTCTCTCGATTCATGGCAAAACCTGTCCAAGATTTGGCAATTCCCGCGCGATTTTCAACGCCGTGAACTCGTACTCACGCCTCTCCATCAAGCTTGGAAGAGAGGTTGCCATGAGTTTTTATGTTGTTGTCGGCGCGGGCCCGGTTGGGCGCGAGACGGCTCGTCGTCTTGGCGAAGAAGGACACGATGTCGTTCTCACAAGCCGAAGCGTCGGTTCGAACGCGTCGCCGAATGTGCGGACGATACGGGCTGACGCCACGGACGCCGCGGAGCTGTCACGCGTTTGCCGAGGCGCCGATGCCATTTTCATGTGCGCCATGGCCACATATCATCGGTGGCCCACCGACTTTTTCCCCATAATCGACGGCACCGTGCGCGCGGCGGAAGCCGTCGGCGCGAAGCTCGTCGTGCTTGGCAACCTCTATGGTTATGGGGGACATGCCGACCGCCCGCTTCGCTCTGACATGTCTTTAGACCCGACTTCGAAGAAGGGAACCGCCAGGACCATCATGTGGCAGCGGGCGGTCCGCGCCAGTGTGCCGGCGATCGAAGTGCGGTCCAGCGACTATCTCGGACATGGCGCGATCAGCTACTTCTCGCTGGTCGCGCTGCCTTCCATTATCGAAGGCAAGCCCACCGCCTTCATTGGGGACCTCGACGCAACTCATGCCTGGGCCTTCACCAAGGACGTCGCGAGCACGCTTGTCGCGGCCTCCCGCTACACGGGTGAATGGGGACGGGCGTTTCATGTTCCTTCGCAATACGCCTCGCCCCGCGAGCTTATCCGGAAAACCGCGGCTATGCTCGGACACGAGACCCCAGAGACACGCTCCTATTCCGTCCCCGAGATGGAAGCCCTTGGCATGCATGAGCTCGTCGAGATGCGGTACCTCTTCGAGAGCCCCTTGCTCGTTGATAGCTCCGACGCGGAGACACTTCTTGGCGTGAAGGCCAGCAGCCTTGAAGAGATGATCGCCGATACGCTCCGTGATTATCTCTGAACCTTGCGGGCAGGCATGTTGCACGAATCTGAAAAAGCCCGCTCCTTGCGGAGCGGGCTGAAGACGGCGGGCCGGACTGGAGGTCAGGCGGCCCGCAAACGGTTCTTGTTCTATTCGAGGTAGCCGCTCGGATCGACCGGGGCCGAGTTCTTGCGCACTTCGAAGTGCAGCTTGGGCGAGTCGGTGGTGCCGCTCATGCCGGAGAGCGCGATTTCCTGACCGCGCTTGACCTTCTGGCCGCGCTGCACCTCGATCGAGCTTGCATGGCCATAAACGGTGACCAGGCCGTTCTCGTGCCGCACCAGCACGGTGTTGCCGAATTCCTTGAGGCCGTCGCCGGCATAGATGACGACGCCGTTCTCGGCTGCCTTGATCGGCGTTCCTTCCGGCACCGCTATGTCGACGCCGTCCTTGCCGGAACCGAAGCCGGAGATCACGCGGCCGCGCACCGGCCAGCGCATCTTGCCTATCCCGGTCGCGTCGGGCGCCACCGCATCGTCGTCCTCGGCCTGCTGGATGACCTTGGCGTCCTTCTTCGGCGGCGTATAGGAGGCGAGCGTCTCGGTGGTCTTGGCCGCCGGCGGCGTCGTTGCCGTCGTCACCGGATCGACCGCCGGCTTGGTGGCCGCGGGCTTTGCCGCGGCAACGGCGACCGTGCCGCCGGCCGGAACCTTGAGCGTCTGGCCGATCTTGAGCAGGCCGTCCTGCATGCCGTTGGCCTTCTTCAGCGCCACGACGCCGACGCCGGTCTTCCTGGCGATCGACGACAGCGAGTCGCCCTGCTGTACCGTGTAGGAGTCGCCGGCGCCGGCCGGCTTGGCCTCGGCCATCTGCGCCGCTGGCTTGGGGTCCTTCGAGCCGCTGGCCGCGACCGACGTATCGACCTCAGCGGCCGACTTGCCGTCTTTGATTTTCGGCTGCTGCGGCAGCACCGCGACCTTCTCCGGCGCGCCGGCAGGCTGCTTCGGCGTATTCACCGGCTTGCCCTCGGCGACCTTCGGCTCCTTGCTGGAATAGGCATAGGCGGGAATGACGATCTTCTGGCCGCTGCGGATGCCCTTCTTCGGATCGATCCCGTTGACCTTGGCGATGGCATCGGCAGGCACGTGATAGTGCTGCGCCAGGCCCGAAAGCGTCTCGCCGTCCCTGACCACGATTTCGGTCGCATGCGGGGCAGCACTGGCGTTGCGCACGGCGTCGGGCTCGGCCGTCTTGAACGGCTTGGCCGGCGCGACGGTGTTGGTAGTCGTCCTGTCGACATGCGGTGCGGGGGCAAGCGCGGGAGCCGGAGCAAGGGCGGGGGCTGACGCTGTGCGCATCGGCCTGGCTGGCGCGGCGGCAGGCTGCGAGGGCGGCGGCAGCTGCTGCGCCGTGACCGGCTCGAGGCTCGAGCGGCTCACCGACTGGGTGTGGGTGCCGTCGACCGGCGCCGGCGCGACCGTGTCGCCCGGATAGGGCTGGTCGACATTCTGCTTGTTGATGATGGCGCGCTGATTGTTGGTGGATGATGTGAAGACATCATCGACACCGTTGAAGCGCATCGACTGGGAACTGCACCCGGCCGCCGCGCCGGCAATCATCAGGACAGCGCAACCGCGCGCCAGATTACGTCTGTTTGCCTTCAAGTGATTGAATTGCATCGCACTAACCCGCACAGACCCGGTACAAACTGGTCACGATTAAAGCGCGTTAATGTTACTGGGCGGTTAACCCATTAGAATCCGACAAAAATTTTCTTAAAACATTGGCGGAAATTTTGGCGAGGGCTGTGAAGCCCTTAAATCACCATCGCGACGCTGCGCAGGATCGGCTGCAGCCTGACCATGCCGATGTCCTCGCGCTCGAAGCGGCTGCCGACCTTGGTGAGCTTGGCCAGCACCTGCTCGCCCTCCTCCGGGCCGATCGGCGCGATGACCACGCCGCCGCTCGACAGCTGGTCGAGCAGGAAGCGCGGCAGGCTGTCGAAGGCCGCCCAGGCGACGATGCGGTCGAACGGTCCTTCATTGGGCAGGCCGTTGGACCCGTCGGCCTGACGGGCGATGACGTTGCTGATCGCCAGCGCCTCGAAGCGTTGCTTTGCCTGCTCGGCCAGCGTCTTGTAGCGGTCGACGGTGATGACGCGCGCCGCAAGCCTCGACATGACAGCGGCCGTGTAGCCCGAACCGGTGCCGATCTCGAGCACGCGGTTGCCCGGCTCGATATGGAGCGCGGCGATCACCGCCGCCTGCAGATCGGCGCCCTCGATCGCCTCGCCGCATTCGATCGGCAGCATGCCGTCCGACCAGGCGACCGCATGGAACTGCGCCGGCAGGAAACCACGCCGCGGCGTCGCCTCGAAGGCGGCGACCAGCGCCTTGGGCGCCGCGCCCCTGCCCCGCAGCCTGAGCAGGAAAGCGGCAAAACCTTCGCGGTCGTCGATGCCCGTATTCATGCCAAAACCCTATTTTATGACAGCGCCTTGGTCAGTTGGTCGCGGAGCTCATGCGCGGTGAGGTCGAGCTGCAACGGCGTCACCGACACCAGCCGGTTGCGCAGCGCATGGAGATCCGTGCCCTTCTTGCCTTCGACCGGCTCGCGGCCGAAGCGCAGCCAGTAGTAAGGCAGGCCGCGCCCGTCGCGCCGCTCGTCGACCCAAAGGCTGTGCACCAGCTTGCCCTGCGCGGTGACGACGGTGCCCTCCACCTCGTTCGGCGCGCAGTTCGGGAAATTGACGTTGAGCAGCACGCCGTCCGGCAACGACGTCTCCACCAGCCGCTTGAGCAGTGCCGGCGCCAGCGCCTCGGTCGTCTCGTAAGGCACGACGCGATCCTCGCCGACATAGGAATAGGCCTGGCTCACCGCGATCGAGCGGACGCCGAGCAGCGCGCCTTCCATGGCGCCCGCAACGGTGCCCGAATAGGTGACGTCGTCGGCGATATTGGCGCCGGAATTGACGCCGGACAGGATCAGATCCGGCGGTCCAGGCAGGATTTTTTTCGTGCCCATGATGACGCAGTCGGTCGGCGTGCCGCGCACGGCATAGTGCTTCTCGCCGATCTTGCGCAGCCTGAGCGGTTCCGAGATCGACAGCGAATGCGCGTAACCGGACTGGTCCTGCTCCGGCGCAACCACCCAGACGTCGTCCGACAGCGTGCGGGCGATACGCTCGAGCGACGCCAGCCCCTCGGCATGGATGCCGTCGTCATTGGTCAGCAGGATGCGCATCAAGTCACTTCGCTTCGATCTTGGCGAGACCACCCATGTAAGGCCGCAGCACTTCAGGAATGGTTACGCTGCCATCCTCATTCTGGTAGTTTTCGATGACGGCGATAAGAGCCCGGCCGACTGCGGTGCCCGAGCCGTTCAACGTATGGACGAAGCGATTGCCCTTGCCGTCCTTGTCTTTGTAGCGGGCATCCATGCGCCTGGCCTGGAAATCGCCGCAGACCGAGCAGGACGAGATTTCGCGATAGGCGTTCTGCCCCGGCAGCCAGACCTCGATGTCGTAGGTCTTGCGCGCGCCGAAACCCATGTCGCCGGTGCAAAGCGTGACGGTGCGGAACGGCAGGCCGAGCCGCTTCAGCACCTCTTCGGCGCATTCAGTCATGCGCTCATGCTCGGCGAGCGAGCTTTCCTGGTCGGTGATCGAGACCAGCTCCACCTTGTAGAACTGGTGCTGGCGCAGCATGCCGCGCGTGTCGCGGCCGGCCGAGCCCGCTTCCGAGCGGAAGCACGGCGTCAGCGCCGTATAGCGCAGCGGCAGCTTCTCATGCGCGGTGATCTCTTCGCGCACGAGATTGGTGAGCGGCACTTCCGCCGTTGGAATGAGACCAAGCCGACTGTCGCCATGCGGCGTGAAGAACAGGTCGAGCTCGAATTTCGGCAGCTGATTGGTGCCGAACAATACCTCGTCGCGCACCATCAGCGGCGGGATGATCTCTTCATAACCGTGCTCTGTCGTGTGCAGGTCGATCATGAACTGGCCGAGCGCCCGCTCCATGCGCGCCAATTGGCTCTTCAGCACCGTGAACCGCGAGCCGGACAATTTCGCCGCCCGCTCAAAATCCATCATGCCCAGCGCTTCGCCTATCTCGAAATGCTCCTTCACCCAATTCGGACGCGTCGGCACCTCGCCGACGATGCGCTTGACGACATTATCGTGCTCGTCCTTGCCGACCGGCACGTCATCAAGCGGCACGTTGGGCAGAACCGCCAGCGCGTCGTCCAGCGCCTTGTCGAGTTCGCGCTCGCGCGCCTCGCCATTCTGGATGAACGCCTTGATCTCGCTGACCTCGCCCTTGAGCTTCTCGGCGAGCGCTGAATCGCCTGAACGCATGGCGTTGCCGATCTCCTTCGAGGCGGCGTTGCGGCGTTCCTGCTTGACCTGCAATTCGCTGAGATGCGAACGCCGCGCTTCGTCCTTGGCGACCAGGTCGTCGACCGTGGACTGCGCTTCATCCGCCGGCCACGAGCGCTTCACCAGCGCTTCGACAAGGGCCTTGGGGTTGTCGCGAATCCATTTGATATCAAGCATGGTCGATCCTCAAAGCAATGCATGTCGCCCAGAAGTATGTCGCGGTTCTGGGACAACGACATGCATCAAAACTAAGACTTAAAGCGATGCGCTTTAAGGATCGAGGGCGTAAACCGCATCCGTCATCGATGCAAGACGGCGGTCAGGACGACAGCCGCGATTTTCCCGGCTTGACGCCTTTCGCCTAGGCCGACGGCGCGTCCGGCGTGTTGCTGGCGGCAGAGCTCCCCGCCTCCGCCTGCTCGCGCGCCAGGCGGTCGCGCGCCTGGCTGCGCTCGATCATGCGCGAGGACCAGATGGCGACCTCATAGAGAATGATGGTCGGGATGGCGAGGCCGCACTGGCTCATCGGATCGGGCGGCGTCAGCACGGCGGCGACGACGAAGGAAAGGACGATCGCCCATTTGCGCTTCTCGGCCAGCGCCTGCGACGACAATATGCCGACGCGCGTCAAAAGGCTGGTCACCACCGGCAGCTGGAACACCAGGCCGAAGGAAAAGATCAGCGTCATGATCAGGCTGAGATATTCCGACA
The DNA here is from genome assembly GCF_020165035.1 of Mesorhizobium sp. CA6. NCBI lineage: Bacteria > Pseudomonadati > Pseudomonadota > Alphaproteobacteria > Hyphomicrobiales > Phyllobacteriaceae > Mesorhizobium > Mesorhizobium sp. CA6. The sequence goes on from NZ_JAIUHI010000008.1 coordinate 266,590, forward strand.
CCTTCGGCAGCAGCGAGATCTGCACCTGGTCGTTGGTGCCGGTCTGCTGCATGGCCAGGAAGAACCACATGACCATCGGGGTGAAGAAGAAATAGACAAGCGAGGCGCCCATCAGGAACAGGATCGGCGAGGCGATCAGGAACGGCAGGAAGGCGCTGCGCTCGTTCTTGTAGAGGCCGGGCGCGATGAACTTGTAGATCTGCGTTGCGATCAGCGGGAAGGCGATCACCATGCCGCCGAACATGGCGAGCTTCACCTGGGTGAAGAAGAACTCCTGCGGCGCGGTATAGATCAGCTCGACCTTATGCGGGTCGAGCCCTGCCCACTGCGTCGCCCATTTGAAGGGGACGACCAGAAGGTTGAACAGGCGCTTGGCGAAGAAGAAGCAGACGAGAAAGGCGACGAAGAAGCCGCCCAGCGACCAGATCAGGCGGCGGCGCAACTCGATAAGATGCTCGATCAGCGGCGCTGACGATTTCTCGATTTCTTCCCGCTCCTTGTCCGAAACGCTCACTTGGTGCCGCCCGTCATCTTCTTGCCGTCGGTTGCCCTCTTCGCGGCCGGCTTCTTCGCCGCGGCAGGCTTTGCCCCAGCCTTCGGCGCTGCCTTCGTTGCAGGCGCTGCGGCTTTGGCCGGCGCTTTCGCTGCCGGCGCCTTTGATGCCGCTGCCGTTTTCGCCGCGGCGCCGGCGGTCCTTGCCTTGGCGGTCACCGCCTTTTTCGCCGGCTTGGCCGGCACGGCGGCGTCAGAAACCGGTGCGGTGACGGAGGCGTCGGTCATGGCCGGGAAGGCTGGAGCGGCAGACGCAGCCTCGGGTCCACCGACGCCAGGCAGGTCCGTCGCACCGTTCTTGAGCGGCTCGGCGGCCTGCGGCGTCTCCGCTGCCGGCGCCGCCGGATCGGCGGCCGGCTTGGGTTTCATCATCGTATCGACGCCGGCGCGCACATCGGCCGCGGCCTGCTCGAACGGATTGAGCTGCTTGCGCACCTCGTTCATCGGATTGAGGCCGCGAAGACTATCGATCGAGCTCTTCACATCGTCGAGCTCGGCTTCCTTCAGCGCTTCGTTGAACTGCTTCTGGAAGTCGCCGGCCATGGCGCGAAGTTTCGCCGCGGTGCGGCCGAAGGTGCGCAGCATGTTGGGCAAATCCTTAGGCCCGACGACCACGATCATGACGACCGCGATCACCAGCAGCTCGCTCCAACCGACTTCGAACATGACAATCTATTCCGACGGGTGCCTGCCGCCCAAAAATGCGAAGCGGTTTTGGGACAACGGCATGCTCAAAGCAACAACCAAGATCAGCTCTTGCTGACCTTTTCCTTGGCCGGCGAAACAGTCTCGTCAGCGCGATGCTCGACGGTACGCTTGTCGTCGGAGTCGTCGTCGGCCATGCCCTTCTTGAAGCTCTTGATGCCCTTGGCCATGTCGCCCATCAGTTCCGGGATCTTGCCGCGGCCGAACACCAGAAGCACGATGACCAGCACGATCATCCAGTGCCAAATCGAAAATGAACCCATAACAATCTCTCTCGAATGGTTTCCCTCGGCGATGATCTATGCGTTTTCGCTCAAGGATTCAAACACAACCGCTACGAAGTTGATAAAATGGCTAGCGGATGTCACGCACTTTCGGCGTGAGCGGCTTGCTACGAATCCGCGCAGCCCCTGCTAATAGACCATTCGCGGCGATTTGATGATCACTCGTCGGTGACGCGCGGCGTCAGCAGCCCGAGCTCCTCGAGGTCGATATCCGTCAGCGCATCCTCGTCTTCGGCGAGCGCGTCCGGGTCGGCCGGCGGCACCGGCATCGAGAAATTCGCCGGCATGCGCGTCGAGAGCAGGCCAGCGCCCTTCAGCTCTTCCATGCCGGGCAGATCGCGGATCTCCTCCAGCGCGAAATGATCGAGGAAAGCGTCGGTGGTGCCGTAGGTCACCGGCCGTCCGGGCGTGCGGCGGCGCCCGCGCATCCTGACCCACTCCGTTTCCAGCAGCGTGTCGAGCGTGCCCTTCGACGTTTCAACGCCCCTGATGTCCTCGATCTCGGCGCGCGTCACCGGTTGGTGATAGGCGATGATCGCCAGCACTTCGAGCGCCGCGCGCGAGAGCTTCCTTTGCTGCACGGAGTCCCGGCTCATCAGGAAAGCCAGGTCGCCGGCGGTGCGGAAGGCCCAGGCATCGCCCACCCGTACCAGGTTGACGCCGCGCTTGGCATAGATTTCCTGCAGATCCGCCATTGCGGCGGCAATGTTGACGCCTTCCGGCAGGCGCGCGGCAAGCTGCTTTTCGCTGACCGGCTCGGCACTGGCGAATATGATCGCCTCGGCCATGCGCACGGCTTCCGACAATTGCAGCCGCTCGGCCGGGTTTTCGATGGAACCCTGCTCGGCCACCTCGTCTTCCGGTTCGTCCTCGACCTTGAACGGGATGACCGACGCGTTGGCGCGTTCGCTCATGATACCACCTCGACTGCCCTTACCCCTTGCGCGCGGCCGCGCAGATAGATCGGCGCGAACACCTGATCCTGCCGCACTTCCAATTTGCCCTCGCGCACCATCTCGAGCGTCGCCGCGAAGGAACTGGCCATCGCCGTGCGCTTCTCTTCCGGCGCCGCCAGATATTCGATCAGGAAGCTGTCGAGCGTCGTCCAGTCGCCGACCGAGCCGATCAGCCGCGCCAGCACCTCGCGCGCATCCTTGAGCGACCACACGGCGCGCCGGGCGATCGTCACATTGTTGATCGCCTGCCGCTGGCGCTGCTGTGCATAGGCGGTGAGCAGATCGTAGAGCGAAGCCGAAAAGCTGTTGCGCTTCTCGACAATGACCATTTCCGGCATGCCGCGCGCAAAGACGTCGCGGCCAAGGCGGTTGCGGTTCACCAGCCGCGCCGAGGCGTCGCGCATGGCTTCAAGGCGCTTCAGCCGGAATTGCAGCACCGCCGCCAGTTCCTCGCCGCTTTCGCCCTCCTCGCCCGGCTGTTTCGGGATCAAGAGCTTCGACTTCAGGAAAGCCAGCCACGCCGCCATCACCAGATAGTCGGCGGCAAGCTCGAGCCTCAGCGCCCGCACTTTTTCGACGAAGGCCAGATATTGCTCCGCGAGCGCCAGGATAGAAATGCGCGCCAGATCGACCTTTTGGTTGCGGGCAAGATGCAAAAGAAGATCGAGCGGGCCTTCGAAACCCGCCACGTCGACGACCAGCGACGGGTCGCCAGTCAGGCGTGAATCGTCGTTCTCGGCCCACAGGCGGTCCATCGGTGCGGCCTTCGCGGCCTTGCCTTCCAATGTCTCCGCCACTTGCCTTTCGTCCCTTCGGTTCAGGCCACCGCTTCGAAATAGGTGGCGAATTCTGCGCGTATGGCCGTTTCGTCGGCGACGTCGCGATCCTTTATATAGGTCAGCGCCCGCTCGGCGCGCTGCAAAGACTTGCCTGACAGCGCCGTCGTGCGCGACGCGATCCCCGACATCTCCTCGAAAACGCCGTTGCAGTGAAGGACGAGATCGCAGCCGGCCGCAAGGATCGAGGCCGCCTTTGTCGGGAAATCCCCAGAAAGTGCCTTCATCGACGTGTCGTCGCTCATCAGCAGCCCGTCGAAGCCGATCTCGCCGCGGATCACCTGATCGACGACCTTGGCGGACGTCGTCGCCGGATTGTCGGGGTCGACTGCGCTGTAGACGACATGCGCCGTCATCGCCATCGGCAGCTCGTTCAACGCCTTGAACGGGGCAAAATCATGCCGTCTGAGTTCATCGAGCGGCGTATCGACGGTCGGCAGCGCGAAATGCGTGTCGGCAAAGGCGCGGCCATGGCCGGGAATATGCTTCATCACCGGCAGCACGCCGCCCGACATCAGCCCCTTGGCCGAGGCCCGGCCAAGCTCGATCGCGGCGTTGGGCTCCTTGCCATAGGCACGCGCGCCGATGACGTCGCTGGCGCCTTCGACGGGCACATCGAGCACCGGCAGGCAGTCGGCGGTGATGCCGAAGCGCGAGAGATCGAAGGCATGCAGCCGTGCCATCAGCCAGGCGGCGCGGCGGCCGGCCTCGCGGTCGTCGCGCCATAACGCGCCAAGCGCGCCGCCGGCCGGGTAGTTCGGCGCCAGCGGCGGACGCAGGCGCTGCACCCTGCCGCCTTCCTGATCGATGAAGACCGGAGCCTCCGGGCGACCGACGCAGTCGCGCATCGAGGCGACGAGGTCGCGGATCTGCCCGGCTTCGCCGATGTTGCGCGCAAACAGGATGAAGCCCCAGGGACGTTCGTCCCGATAGAAATGGATTTCGTCCTCTGTGAGGGATTTCCCGGCGCAGCCGAGGATCATGGATTTTGATTCGCTCATGCCCGGAAGCTTAAGGCTTTGAGCGAGCAAAGGGAATCACCCCTGCCCTCGGACCAGCCAAAGCCCGCAACCGTCCACAACGAAAAGCCGGCGCGGCCTTTCGGCGGCGCCGGCTTTGATAGGCTTGATTTAATCAGCGCGATACGAAGCAGTTGCCGCCGGCCGCCTTGTAGCTGGTGCAAAGGCTGATCGCATCGTTGCGCGACTGGGCCGCAACGCGGACGCGGTAGAAGGTACCCTTGCCCGCGACCTCGGCCTTGACGATGTTGGCCGTGCGGCCGGACAGCACGCCGCCATAGCGGCGCTGCAGGTCCTGATAGGTCGACTGCGCGCTTTCGACCGTCGGCTGCGATGCGATCTGCATCGACCACGAGCCGCCGCCGGCGGCCGCCGCCGGATCGATCGAAGCGACCTGGTCCGGCTTGACCTCGCCGACGATATCGACCGGCTGGTCGGACGGACGCGCCGGCGCCACCGGCGCCACTGCCGGCGTGTTGGCCGACTGCGCCTTGGCTTCAGTCTTCTTCGCGGGTTTCACCGGCTTGACGGCCGGCGCATCGGCCTGGTCCGTAACGGCCTGGCCCGCGTCGGAAGCCACGGTTCCCGTCTGCTGGCCGTCGGAGGCCGGCGCGACATGTTGCGGCGCCGGATCGCTCGGTTCGGCCGCGGCGACCTTCGGCGCAGCGGCTGGAGCCGGGTCCTCGCGCGGCACCAGCGAGCCGTCGGGTTTCACCATCATCGTCTTCACCTTGCGCGGCGCGACGGCGACGACATCGTTGTTGGCGGTGTTCTCGGCATCCTGCTGCAGCACCTGGGCGATGCGGTCTTCCGACTTCGGCGCCGGTGCCGCCGGCTGCGCGCTTGCCGGCGCGGTAGGCTGCGCGCTTGCGGGCGCGGCAGGTTGCGTGCTTGCGGGCACAGCCGCTTGCTCGACGCCGGGCAATGCTGTGCCTGGATCGCCGGCGGCGTCAGTGCCGGCCGCGGCGCCATTGTCGTTGGGCGAAAGGTCGACCACACGGCTCTGCGGCGGTTCCTTCGATGCCAGGTCCACAGGCTGCTCGGTGGTGTTCACCAGCTTCTGCTGCACCGGCTCGGCCGGCTTGGCCGCGCCGCCGCCCTTGGCGACCGCGTCGTAAACCTTGTTGTCCTGGTTCGGCACCACCGTGCCGCCCGGATTTTCCGGCTTCACCTTGATCGGCGAATTGTCGGCCTTGACGATCACCGGGGCCGCGCTGCCGCCTTTGCCGCCGAAGGAGAAGGCCAGCGCGCCAAGGCCGCCGAAAACCACCACTGCGCCGACAAGCGCCGCGATCATCACGCCGCGCCTGCGCGGCTGCGCCGACGAGCGCTCGGCAAGCCCGGGGATCGCCATCGCTTCTTCGAGCTCGGGATCATAGTCGAGTTCATCGGCGGCGAATTCGTCCGCCTGCGAAACCGGCCGGCTGCCGGGCAAATCATCGGCATCGTAATCATTCGCGGCGGCAAGCGCAGCCGGGGTCACCGGAGCCGCCGGAGCCTCGGCACGCAAGTCGCGACGATCATAGCCATTGAAGCCGGCATTATAGGATTCGTCGTCATAGCTGCGGCTCTGTGTCGGCGCCGACGCGATCTCCGTCGCGTTCATGTCGGTGAGCAAGCTGGCGAATTCCGCATCGAGATCGTCATATGCGGGTGCCGCCGGCTGGTCCTCTTCGAAGCTGAGCTCCGGAATGTCGAGGTCGTCCGCGAGCGCGACCACGCGCTCCGGCACGTCGACCGTCTCGACGTCGGGCATGTCATCATGCTCGCGGGCTTGCGGCACGGGCGCCTGCGCCGGCTTGGCGTAGGCGGAATAATCCGTAGCCAGTTCGCTGCGGTAGGCCGGCGCCGCCACCTGCATTGGCGCTGAAGGCGCGGTCATCTGCACCGGCGCCGAGGCTGCCGGCTGCGCAGCAAACGAAGCCTGCACCGGCGGAGCGGCGGTCGGGGTCGAGCGACTCCACGACCTTGCCGGCTCGGCGTTCGTCGAATGCAGCCAATCGGACGAATTTGCCTTCGCCCGGGCGGCCTCCTGCTCGGCCTCGATACTCCGGGCGAAAGCGGCGCCGAATTCGTCGTCATCAAAATCGACCGCGGGCTCTGCCTTGGCCGAGGTTGCGAAATCCTGGTGATCGAGCTCGCTGGCGAGCAGGTCGTCCAAGTCGCTTTCAACCGGCTGACCGCCCTGGCCGCTCTGCGACGGCTGCTGCTCGTCAAGATTCCAGTCGAGATCGTCGGTCTCGGTCTTCTCGCTTTCGTAGCTCGCAGGTTGCGCAACCAGCCGGGGCGCGGGAGCAGGCTCCCTGACAGCCGGCATCGGCCGCGCGGTCATGGCGCCAAGCAGCGCATTGAGCTCGTCTTCCAGGCTGCGCTCGCTGGCGGCCGGCTTCACGGGTTCAACGGCGGCGCTCGGCGGAACCGGAGCGGCGACGACGGGAGCCGCCTCGGCGACGGTCGGCTGCAACGCGGCAACGGGCTCGACGGCCGGAGCTTGCGGCTCCTCGTTCAACGCATCGCGAAAGCTCAACTCGAAATCGTCATCGAGGGTCAGCGCGGCGGCAGGTTCGGGCGCGGCCAGCTCCGGCTCGGCGGCGGCCGTCTCGGCCGGCGCCTCGACAGCCGGCGCAGGCTCGTCGTCAAGCGACGGCTCAGGCTCCCCAAGATCCTGGCCGAGATCCATATCCTGGCCGAGATTGATATCGACATCGGTCATCGCCTGATCGAAATGACCGGCAAAATCATCCTCGGAAATCAGCGGGGCGGCTGCGTGAGCTTCGACCGGCTCGGCGGCCTGCGCATGCTGCTCCGGCTCGTGGCTCTCAAACGACAGCTCGTCTTCGAGCGACATCTGGACCGCGTTGTCGAAATCGGCGTCGAACGCCGCCTCGCTCGCGGCCTGCATGGCCTCGACGGCGTCCTGACGCGCGTCAGCCGGCTCTTGATCGTCGAGGTTGGCGAGCTCTTGATCGTCGAGGTTGGCAGGCTCGTGATGGTCGAGCTGGAAATCCTGGTCCAGCGAAGCCGCCATTTCCCGGTCGATCGCAAGATCATCTTCGACCGGCGAGACATCGAGCGAACTGGCGACGGCCTTGTCGAAATCGTCGTCGAAAGCGACTTCCGGCTCGGAAGCTTCTTCTGGCACCGGCGCGAAATGCGCCTCAGATGCAAAATGCGCCTCTGGCGCGACTTCCGGTTCGGGCGCCGCCTGCGGCTGCGGCGCAAAATCCGGCTCCGGCGCACGGGCCACGGCGAAGTCGGCATAATCCGCCGCGTCGTCGAATACGAAATCCTGCTCGAAGGAAGCGGTAAGCTCGTCGTCATTCGCGGCGGCGCTGGCAGCCTCGAAGGCCGGCTCTTTGCTGATCTGATGCAGTGCAGCCTGCTGAGCGACCGGCGCGCTTTCCTCGACGGAGTCGAACTCGCCCATCAACTCCTTCTCGAGGTCGATGTCGAAATCGTCAGCCTCCACGGCCTGATTGGCCTTCTCGGCCGCGGGGGCCGGCTGCCGCACCGGCTGGCGCGGATCGAAACCCATGATCCGGGTCAGTTCAGCGAACGGATCATCGTCGGCGATGTCGTTGTGGTCGGCTACTTTCAGCGGGGTTCTGTCTGCCATTATTGTTCCCGAACTCGCACACAGTCGGACGCCATGGACGTCGCGCAGGGTTGGCCCTTACCAGCGCAATGTGGGCAAAAGGTGACAGGTTTTTTAGTTAAACCTAACGCATTTCGATGGGCGCGTCTGCCCCGATAAGCGTCAAGCCGGAAGTCAAAACATCCGAAACAGCCTGCACCAGCCCTAGTCTGGCATAAGTTGATTCTCGGTCGTTAACCTTAACAAAACGTAAGTCCTGGTTGTCGTTGCCGCGATTCCACTGTGCATGGAAGCCGGAAGCCAGATCGTAGAGGTAGAATGCCAGCCGGTGCGGCTCCAGCGAAAGCGCCGCGGATTCGATCAGCCGGGGATATTCGGCCAGCTTCCGGATCAGCGCGATCTCGCCCTCGTCGGCCAGCGCAGCCACCGAGGCCGCTAGCCGGTTGCGATCGAAGTTCGCCTCGCCGAGCTGCTCGCTCGCCTGCCTGAAAACGGAATGGCAGCGCGCCGAGGCATACTGCACGTAGAACACCGGATTGTCCTTCGACTGCTCGGTGACCTTGGCGAAGTCGAAATCGAGCGGCGCGTCGTTCTTGCGGTAAAGCATCATGAAGCGGATCGGGTCGCGGCCGACCTCTTCCACGACCTCGCGCAGCGTGATGAAATCGCCGGACCGTTTCGACATGCGGACAGGCTCGCCGTCCCGGAACAGTTTTACGAGCTGGCAAAGCAGCACGGTGAGCTTGACGGCATCGCCGGCAACCGCGCGCGCCAGCGCTTCGAGCCGCTTGACGTAGCCGCCATGGTCGGCGCCGAGCACATAGATCAGGTCGACGAAGCCGCGGTCGACCTTGTCCTTCAGGTACGCGACGTCGGCGGCGAAATAGGTGAACGAGCCGTCCGACTTGACCAGCGCCCGGTCCATGTCGTCGCCGACCGCGGTCGAGCGGAACAGCGTCTGCTCGCGGTCTTCCCAGTCGTCCGGCTTCTCGCCCTTGGGCGGCGGCAGCTTGCCTTTGTAGATGTGGCCCTTCAGCGTCAGGTCGGCGATCGCCGCCCGGATCTTCTTGGCGTTGTCGGCATGCAGCGTGCGCTCGGAGAAGAACACGTCGTGATGCACGTTGAGCAGCGCCAGATCCTCACGGATCATCGCCATCATCGCGTCGACGGTGCGGTCCTTGACGATCGCCAGCGCCTCCTCTTCCGGCATCTCCAGCAGGCCGAGTCCGAACTCCTCAGCCAGCGCCCGGCCGACGGGGATCAGGTAGTCGCCCGGATAAAGCCCGGGCGGTATCTCGCCGATGGCTTCGCCAAGCGCCTCGCGATACCGCAGCAACGCCGAGCGGCCGAGCACGTCGATCTGCGAGCCGGCGTCGTTGATGACGTATTCCTTGGTCACGTCGTAGCCGGCGAAGGCCATCAGATTGGCCAAAGCATCGCCGACCACGGCGCCGCGGCAGTGGCCAACATGCATGGGGCCGGTCGGGTTGGCCGAGACATATTCGACATTGGCCTTGCGGCCGCCGCCGACGGTCGAGCGGCCATAATTGCGCCCCTCGCCGAGCAACGCCGCCAGGTGCGTGTGCCAGAATGCGTCCTTCAGCCTGAGATTGACGAAGCCCGGCCCGGCGATCTCGGCCGAGGCAATATCAGCGTCGCCCCGCAGCGCTTCGGCCAGTTTCTCGGCAAGCGCGCGCGGGTTCTGTCCGGTGGGTTTGGCCAGCACCATCGCCGCATTGGTCGCGAGGTCGCCATGGCTGGCGTCACGCGGCGGCTCGACCGCGACACGCGACAGGTCGGGCGCGGCTCCATCCTTGTCTTTCAGGTCAAGGGCTTCGACGGCTTTTATGATCCGCGCGTTGAAATCGGCGAAGATATTCATCGGAAGTGCTCTGGGCTTTAAGAGGCGACCGGCTCGATGGCCGGCAAAATCGAGGCTCGCCCTAGCTCAAATCGGGCGTATGGTCAAACAGACGCCGATGTTCCTTGAGCGCATAGGTGTCGGTCATGCCGGCCAGGAAGTCGGCGACGCTGCGCGCCTTGATGCGGTCCTCGGCCCGGTCGAGCCCTTCGCGCCAGCCGTCGGGCATAGCGCGCGGATCGGCGAAATAGACGTCGAACAGCTCGCGCACGATCTGTTCGGCATCGGCCCGCACCCGCATAACCTCCGCATGCCGGTAGAGATGCTTGTAGAGAAAGGCCTTCAATTCCTTTTCGGCCGCCGCCATGCTGGCCGAGAAGGTCACCAGGGTCTCGCCGGCCGCTCGTACCGCATCGGCGCTGTCCGGCTTGAGCCGCTCGATATTGGCGATGGTCGATGCGATGACATCCTCGACCATCAGCGTGATCTGCCGGCGCATCAGCTCGTGGCCGGTGCGAACATCGTCGAGCTGAGGATATTTGGCACGCACGCTGTCCAGGATCGAGCCGGGCAGACCGACCTCTCCAAGCATATCCAGCGTCAGCAGGCCGGCGCGCAAGCCGTCGTCGATGTCATGGGCGTTGTAGGCAATGTCGTCGGCGATCGCCGCACACTGAGCCTCGATGCCGGCGAAGCGGTCGAGCTCGAGGTCGTGCAGCTCCGAATAGTCGCGGATCGCCTGCGGCACCGGGCCCTTGAGCCCCTTCCCGCTCGCGTCGGTCAGCGGGCCATTGTGCTTGACCAGCCCCTCCAGCGTTTCCCAGGTGAGGTTCAGCCCGTCGAATTCGGCATAGCGCCGCTCGAGCCGCGTCACGATACGCAGCGATTGGGCGTTGTGATCGAAGCCGCCCCAGGTCGCCATCTTCTCGTTGAGCGCGTCCTCGCCCGTATGGCCGAAGGGCGTATGGCCGAAATCATGCACCAGCGCCACGGCTTCGGCGAGATCCTCGTCGCCGCGCAATGCCCGTGCCAGCGCGCGGGCGATCTGCGCCACCTCGATCGAATGCGTCAGCCGCGTGCGGTAGTGATCGCCCTCATGCGCGACGAACACCTGCGTCTTGTGCTTCAGCCGGCGAAAGGCGGTGGAATGGATGATGCGGTCGCGGTCGCGTTGGAACGGTGTGCGGGTCGGGCTTTCCGGCTCGTCGAACAGGCGACCGCGCGAGCGCGCCGGATCGCTCGCATAGACGGCGCGCGGCCGGTCGCCGAACCCGATGTCGCCGAGAGCATCCTTGCCCTGCCGCTCGTCCATTGATCCACCAGTTGACTTGGCCCCGCCCGCTTCATACCTATCATGTGAAACCGAAAGCAAGGTGACGCCGATGGGCGCGGATGCCAAGACTGCCATGAAGGTCGAGATGACCGATGCCGCGGCGAAGCGGATCGCCAGGATTGTTTCCGGCGAACCGGGCAAGACGGCGCTGCGCGTTTCCGTCGAAGGCGGCGGCTGCTCCGGCTTTTCCTACAAATTCGATTTGGTAGGCGACCGCAACGATGACGATGTCGCCATCGAGAAGGACGGCGCAACCATCCTGATCGACGACCTGTCGCTGGTCTATATGGGCGGCTCGGTGATCGACTTCGTCGACGATCTGATGGGCCAGTCCTTCCAGATCAGGAACCCGAACGCGGTCGCCTCCTGCGGCTGCGGCACGAGCTTTTCCATATAGTCCGATGCCTGCCATCGGCGCGGTCCGTCAGGTCGCGCTCTCGGCTGGCCGCGATCTCGATGCGACGCTTGTTTTCTGGCGCGACGTGCTTGGTCTGAACGTGCACGCTCGCTACGACCCGCCCGGTATTGCCTTCATTATGGCCGGTGACGTGCGCCTCCTCTTCACTGACGGCGTTCCGGCCGGCACCGTCTATTTCGACATCGCCGGCCTCGAAGCCTTCCACGCCGAGGCGAAAGCCGCGGGCATTCCCTTCACCGCGCCGCCGACGCTCGTCCACCGCGACACCGAGGGGCGGTTCGGCCCGGCGGGGGAAAGCGAATGGATGGCCTTTCTAAAGGACCCCGCAGGCAATACGATCGGCCTCGTCGAACGCCTGCCGCCCGAAGAGCATTGAGGTCCTCATGAAGATCGTCACCTGGAACATCAACGGCGTTCGCGCCCGCATCGGCAACCTCACCCACTGGCTGACCGAAAGCGCGCCGGACATCGTGTGCCTGCAGGAGATCAAGACTGTCGACGACCAGTTCCCGCGCGCAGAGATCGAGGCGCTGGGCTACAATGTCGAGACCAACGGCCAGAAGAGTTTTAACGGCGTCGCTCTTCTGTCGAAGCTTCCCTTCGACGAGGTCAATCGCGGCCTGCCGGGCGACGATGCGGATGATCATGCCCGCTTCATCGAAGGCGTTTTTTCCACCGACCAGGGCGCCTTGCGCGTCGCTTCGCTCTATCTGCCGAACGGCAATCCGGTCGACGATGAACGGAAGTTTTCCTACAAGCTCGCCTGGATGGCGCGGCTGGAGCGTTGGGCGCAGGAGCGGCTGCGGCTCGAGGAAGCGCTGGTGCTGGCTGGCGACTACAACGTCATTCCCGAACCCGCCGATGCTCGGTTTCCCGAAAATTGGTTGGGCGACGCGCTGTTCCAGCCGCAGACGAGGCAAGCCTTCCGCCGGCTGAAGAATCTCGGCTTCACCGAAGCTGTGCGCGCCGTGACCGACTCGGCCGGCGTCTACACCTTCTGGGATTATCAGGCCGGCGCCTGGCAGAAGAACAACGGCATCCGCATCGACCACCTGCTGCTCTCGCCCGAAGCCGCCAACCGCTTCTCGTCGGCCTCGGTGGAAAAGCACGTCCGCGCCTGGGAAAAGCCGTCCGACCACGTGCCGGTCGCCATCGACCTCAGCCTGCAGCCCGCCTGAGACGTTGCCAGGCACCCTGACCCAGTATCGCCACAAATCCCGTCTTTGATGCGGCTTGCTGTGGGGGTTGAATGGCGATCCGATTTCTTTTCTGGCCAGCCGGCCTTGCCTTGGCGCTTGCCGCGCCGGCGCCGTTGCTGGCGGCGCCAACCTGTCTTGCCAACGGCAAATCCTTCAACGTCGGCGAGACAGCGTGCCTGACGCTGGCCGGCGAGAGTTACCTCGCCCGCTGCGACATGGTTCTCAACAACACGTCCTGGACCAGGATCAAGGACGAATGTCCGGGCGAAGCGCCAAAGCCGCACCCGACATCGCTTTCGACCCCGACGCCCGGCCAGACGCCGACGGAGCCGACCGAGAACTGAGGCCTCGTTGATCTCCCCACCATCCAGGTTACGCTATGCACACATCTTCTGTGACTGGCGCGACTGATCAGGCCGAGGCTTGATTGCCAGGTGGTTCCCCCAATCC